>NZ_CALWMU010000078.1:0-3103 GCF_944382095.1 Candidatus Acetatifactor stercoripullorum | reverse complement strand
CCGCTGCTTCGCAGCTTGCTTTGCTCATAGTCGGGCGCTTAGCTCATAAGAGGATAATCTCTGTGCATTGTGTGCAAGCACCCATGCCCAGTGCTTATCCTCTTATGGCTGAGCTGTATTGGAAATTGCCTTTTGGCTCATCCTATGCTATGATATAACAAAATCCCTTGCCGGGACGGCGGAGGGGACGGGCGTAAAATGTCCACTGGACAGATTGCGCACAGAAAGAGAGGAAGTTATGTTAAACAATAAATCCATACTGATCACAGGTGGAACGGGAAGCTTTGGCAAGGCTTTTACCAGATATGTGCTGGAAAATTATGACCCCAGAAAGATTATCATTTATTCCAGAGACGAATTTAAGCAGTTTATGATGCAGAATGAGTTTAAGGAATATGCGGACAAGCTGAGATTTTTTATTGGTGACGTGAGAGACAAGGACAGAATGATGCGGGCCTTCGAGGGTGTGGATTATGTGATTCATGCGGCGGCTTTAAAGCAGGTGCCCGCCTGCGAGTACAATCCAGCCGAGGCCATTAAGACCAACATAGGGGGCGCCCAGAATGTGATAGATGCGGCGCTGGACTGTGGGATCAAAAAGGTGGTAGCGCTTTCTACGGATAAGGCGGTAAATCCAGTGAATCTCTACGGCGGTACCAAGCTGGTGTCCGACAAGCTGTTTGTGGCGGCAAACGCCTACGCGGGAAGCAAGGATATCTGTTTTTCCATTGTGCGTTATGGCAATGTGGCCGGAAGCCGGGGCTCTGTGATTCCCTTCTTCCATAATATTATCAAAAACGGAGGAAAGGAGCTGCCCATCACTGACTACCGCATGACTCGTTTCTGGATCAGTCTGCGCCAGGGCGTTGAGCTGGTGATCAAGGCTCTGGAGGAGGCAAAGGGAGGGGAGACCTTTATTTCCAAAATCCCTTCCTTTAAGGTGACAGACCTTGCCCAGGCCATGCTGCCGGGCTGCAATATGCCGGAGGTAGGCATCCGGGAAGGGGAAAAGCTTCATGAGATCATGGTGACGGTGGAGGATGCGCCTAATACCTATGAATACGACAAGCATTTCATTGTGTATCCCCAGATGGTGTGGAGTGAGCACAGAAAAGCAAAGCCCACCGGCAAAAAGGTTCCGGAAGGCTTTTCTTACAGCTCCGGCAGCAACACCCAGTGGCTGAGTGTAGAGGAGATTCAAAAGCTGCTTGAGACTGTGGACTTGGAAAAATAATAAAATTGATAAAACAGCGTAAAATAAGGCGGCAGACCTTCCTGGGAGGGACTGCCGCCTTTTGTCAGGCGTTTCCTTTGGCGGACCGGGGAACGCATCCGGAAATATACCGGCCGAAAAGGTACAGGCCCCTTGCTGCATAGGGTAAAAGCAGCATGGCATAAAGGAAAATATACCGGGAATTGGCCTCCCAGGCTATGTGGAATAAAAAACCTCCCATCACGGCAATGATCCCCAGATAAAGGAAGAGTCCCAGAGGGGAGTTCTCCTTTCTGCGGTTTTTCCGGATATCCCACACAAAAAACAGGAAAGCGCCCAGGTAGAAAAGGTTTTGGAAGGCATTGCAGTAGTCAATCACATAGGAGCTGGCGTCTCCTGCATACAGAGAGTCAAAGAAGCTGCTTCTGCCGCCGAAGGTTGCCAGAGTGGCCTGCCTGCAGGCATAGGTACCGTCCGCCCACTGGGAGAGCAGCTTGCCTGCATAAAATGCCGCGAAGGCTTTGGGATTCTCCCGAAAATATTGAAGCCTTTCACCGATGGCGGCGCGGCTTAGGGCAGCTGTTTCTTCAGTATCCATGCCGGTGCTCTGATAGGTGTTAAAATTAAAGCCGTTGTACCAGCCATTCCCCCGGGAGGACTCCTGCATTCCCATAGCCAGATAGGAGATGGCCGGGACGCCGCTTTTTAAGGTACTGTGGGCGCGGATTTCATAGGTCTTCTGCACCAGGGGAAGGATACTGAGGCTGCAGATGGTGCACACAAGGGCAAAGACAAGCAGCAAATGCTTTCGTTCCCTGAGCCATTGGAAAAAAGCGGCCAGCACTGCGGCAATGATGAAGATCAAAGAATTTTTGCGAAGCATCACCGCCAGCGTCAAAAAGACTGTGGCGGAGAACAGATACAGCAGGGGCTTTTGGATGCCCGGCGCTTTGTTTTTGGCAGTTGTGTCGGAGGTTAGAGACCAAAACAGTCTGCCCAGACAGTAAAAGCCTATGGAGGCGGCCGCAAAGGAAGGAATCTCTCCATAGACGAAGGAGGGGTACATCAAAAAGGGCAGAAAGCCTCCTGCCAGCGTTAGATAAATACAGTCTGTCCTCTCGTTCTGCCACAGCAGATGCACGGTTTTGTACTGAAACAGTAAAATCACACAGGAAAACAGTACATTGACACATTTGATAAAGTGATAGGCGGGAAGGGAAAAAGGGAGCAGCTTCCAAAAACGGATCAATAATTCGTAAAATGCAACAAGTCCGATCTGCTGGGGATAATAAGAGAGATAGGAATCGGTGGGGTGGATGACGGAGGTATCTCCTCCGGCAAGAGCCTCCGCCGCAGAGTAGACGGACATAGAGTCTGCCGCGGGAACAGTCCTTCCAAACAAAATAAGCGCAGCTCCCACAAAAAGGCACCAGGCCATCACCAGGAAAAGCAAAAGACGGCCTGCCCTGAGAGCGGGGAATAACCGCTGCAAAAGACGGATGGCGCCTAAGATGCCAAGAACAGCGGCAGACAAAACAGCCAGACCAAGCAGGCTGGACAGAGGATTATCCCATTTGGTCAGCACCTGCTGGGTTTCCATGTTTTCACTGTAACAGGTGAAGAAAAAAGCACCCAAAAACAAAAATCCCGTTAAACCAAGGGCAAGAAGCCGCACAAAGCGGCAGGAAAACAAAGACAGCTTTTCACAAAAAAGTTTCAGACGTTTCATAGAAAGAAAGGCCTCCCTAAGCGATTGTTTTTATAACTGCATTATGCTGTAGTAATTATTTTATCATATAATCGAGAGAATGAAACCAAGAAATGTTTTTTAGCTATTGATGAATGTTTGTCCGGTGTGATTTGTTTCTGAAGGGGTATATTAGTTGTCAG
>NZ_CALWMU010000077.1:0-3301 GCF_944382095.1 Candidatus Acetatifactor stercoripullorum | reverse complement strand
CTTAACAACGGATAATTTGGTATTATCCTTTATTCCCCTCCCCCACCCAATTAAAAAACCGCCAAAGCATCAAGGTGCTCGGCGGCTTGTATCAAATATCGTTTTGCTATAAAAATTATGCCTCTTACACAATCGCCATTCCCCAACAGCTTCCAGCAAAATAATAGCATACTCTCCACAAAAATACAATATTTTCAAAGCGGCAAATTAATTTTCTACAGAAATTTTTACAAATGCCATTCTCACATTCGAAAATTCAAATCCTTTTACAGTTCACACTTCACCTTATCGTGCACACTGATCTCCTGCCCCAGCTGCACCTCCATAATCTTTAGCTCAGTCTCCGCCACCACGGTATGCTTGCAGCCAATAGGCATCTGGATCACATCTCCTTCTTTCACCGGGCGCCTTTTCCCATCCAGCACAGCATATCCCCGGCCCTTTAAAACAGTCCAGACCTCGTCCCTGTTCTGGTGGTAATGATAATTCATTCCATGCCCCGGGTTCAGCGTCACCTTTATGGTCATGCTGGCGTCTTCCACGTCGATTACCTGAAAATTCCCCCAGGATTTTTCCGCAAACATGATCTGCTGGTCGATCTGATCCACAAAGGGCTTAATGTAGCTGGACTGCTCCTTGTTTGATACAAGAATGCCCTCCGCGCTGGCGGCCACAATGGCATTTTCAATACCCATGCAGAGCACTGGGACGTTCAGCTCATTGATAATGTGGAGATTGCTGCACTGGTCATTGTACATGGCCTTGCCCACCACATTTTCATCCATAGCCTCCGTCAGGGTATTCCAGGTTCCCAAATCCTTCCATTCCCCGGAAAATCTCAGTACCTGAATCTCTTTTTCCTGTTCCACCACCGCATAGTCAAAGCTGATTTTGGGCAGCGTCTGATAGTTTTCAAACAAACCGGCATAATCAGCAAAACCCAGCATTTCCTCGGCCTTTTTCAACACATAATTTAGCCGAAAGGCAAATACGCCCCCATTCCACAAAGCCCCCTGGGCAATATATTCCTCTGCAGTTTTTAAATCCGGCTTTTCCTTAAAGGTAGAGACTGTGCTGACCTTTTCCTTGCTGTCAGGAATCATATATCCATATTTCTCACTGGGATAGGTTGGCTCCATCCCCATCAGTACCAGATTAGCCGCTCCCCCAGCTGCCAGGCTTTCAAGCTGCTTCAGCGCATTAAAATAATCGGTGCTCACATAAGGATCCACCGGGCACACCACAACAGCCTCCTCTCCCGGTATCCCTTTTACGTCATGCAGATAGGCCACCGCCAATGCGATAGCAGGAAAAGTATCCCGCCTGCAAGGCTCCACGCAAATGTTCACCCCTGCACCCAGCTGATTGTTAATGGCAGAAGCCTGGGACCTGGAAGTGGCAACGGTCACTGTAGCCCTTTCGTCCACGGCGCGGATCTGTCCAAACACGCGCTGTACCATGGACTCATACTGGCCATCCTCTTTTTTAAAAATTTTAATAAACTGCTTGGAACGAATGTCATTGGAAAGAGGCCAAAGGCGCTTGCCTGAGCCTCCGGATAATAACACAATATTCATCATCCGACCCCCTCATTCTTTTTCCAGTCCGGCTACAGCAGCCTTCACAGCCGCTTCCCGTCTTGCCAGCTGCCTGTCATGTCTTGCCATAATCCGAACCAGCTCTTCATAGCTTGTCTTTTGGGGATTCCAGCCCAGCGTTTCCTTTGCCTTGGTGGGATCTCCCCACAAATTATCCACATCCGTAGGACGGAACCATGCTTCATTTACACATACCAAAAGTTTGCCGGTTGCCGCATCATAGCCCTTTTCATGAACCCCGCTGCCCTCCCAGCGGATTTCCATACCGTTTTCCCGAAAAGCCCTTTCCGTAAAGTCCCTTACCGTATGCTGCTCCCCGGTGGCGATCACAAAGTCATCCGGCTTATCCTGCTGAAGAATCAGCCACATACATTCCACATAATCCTTTGCATATCCCCAATCCCGCTTGGAATCCAGGTTCCCCAGCTCCAGATGATCTTGAATGCCCTCGGCAATTCTGCCTGCTGCAAGGGTAATCTTTCTTGTGACAAAGTTCTCTCCCCGACGCTCAGACTCATGGTTAAACAAAATACCGTTTACCGCAAATATGCCATAGGCCTCCCGGTATTCCTTGGTAATCCAAAACCCGTACTGCTTTGCTACCGCATAAGGGCTGTAGGGATGAAAGGGCGTGGTCTCCCGCTGAGGCACCTCCTCTACTCTGCCGTAAAGTTCCGAGGTGGAGGCCTGATAAATCTTTGTCTTGTCAATAAGTCCCAGCACTCTCACCGCCTCCAGAATCCTGAGCACGCCGATGGCATCCACATCCCCTGAATATTCCGGCACATCAAAGGACACCTGCACATGGGACTGGGCCGCCAGATTATAAATCTCATCCGGCTGAATCAGCTGAATGATCCTGGTGATGGAAGAGGTATCCGAAAGGTCTCCGTCATGAAGAGTTACCGCCTTTTTTTGCAGCAGATGGTCAATTCTGGCCGTATTGGAAATAGACGCTCTTCTGACCATGCCGTGTACCTCATATCCCTTTTCCAGCAAAAGCTCCGCAAGGTAAGAGCCATCCTGTCCTGTTATTCCTGTAATCAATGCTTTTTTCATATAATGTTTCTCTTTCTGTTTTTTCTGTCATTTTGCTTACAGCACAATTTCTTAATTATCATAGTCCATATTTTTCCCTTTTATAAGTACTTATTTTGTATAATTATAGCATTATCTTGACTTCTTTGATATAATAAGGTGCAGACCTAAAGAGGACGGTTCAGCATCAAAAGATTCCCGAAAGGAGGGCTTGCCTTGAAAGCTTCGTTGTTTCATGGAACCATAGTGACATCCAATCGGATCATCTATACCCCCTCTGCTTTTGCCAAAAGCAATCTTATCTATCTGCAGGAGACGGGGCAGCTGCAGGCCAAAAAGCCCCATGTAAGCCAGAGGGAAAATTTATCCTCTTATCTGTTTTTTATTGTGAAAAGCGGTTCCGGCACCTTGACCTATGAAGGGGAAACCTTCGCTCTTTCCGCAGGAGATTGTATTTTTTTGGACTGCCAAAAGCCTTATTCTCATGCTACCTCTGATGCCCTTTGGAGTCTGAAATGGGTGCATTTCTACGGCCAGAGTCTGAAAAATATTTACAAAAAATACCTGAAAAACGGCGGGCAGCCTTGTTTTCACACTACAAGACTGTCCGCCTATGAAGCTCTTTTGGATGATCTGTTTTTGGCCGCATCCTCGGACGGCGCCGT
>NZ_CALWMU010000076.1:0-4232 GCF_944382095.1 Candidatus Acetatifactor stercoripullorum | reverse complement strand
CTTCGTGGCATTTTTCCATTCATATTTTCTATTTCTTATCATACACGGTCGGAAGAATTTGTCAAGATTTTATTGAAAAGAACCAGGGTTTAGTGCTATAAATGGAAAAGAAGGATAAAAGAAAACCATCAAAAGAAAAAGTGTTGGAGCAGGTGTGTATGAAAATTATGATTGTGGATGGACAGGGCGGCGGTGTGGGCCGGTGTCTGGTGGAGGCTCTGGAAGCCAAGCTGCCAAAGGCCAGGCTGTTGGCGGTGGGCACCAATGCGGCCGCTACGGCTAATATGATGAAGGGCGGAAATGTGGAAGGCGCCACAGGGGAAAACGCAGTAGTGGTAAACAGCAGGAAGGCAGATGTGATTGTGGGTCCGATGGGAATCGTGATGGCGGATGCTATGCTGGGAGAGATTACCCCAAAGATGGCACAGGCCATAGCCGAGAGCAGCGCAAGACTGATGGGGACGATAAGCGAGAAGGAAAACATAGAGCAGGAAAATATAAAACAAAATCTGAAACGAATTTTGGACGTGATAAATACCAGTCCCCAGGAGGTGTATGTGGCTGCCATAGACGGCCGCTGCGCGTCGGGAAAGACCACGCTTGCCAAAGCCCTGGCAAAAGAGACGGGGGCCGGAGTGATTCACATGGATGATTTTTTTCTGCCAGAAGAGCTTCGGACCAAAGAGCGGCTTTCCAGCCCCGGCGGGAATGTGCACTATGAAAGGTTCCGGGAGGAGGTGCTGGAAAACCTAAAGAGGAAAAGGGATTTTTCCTACAGGGCTTTTGACTGTAAAACAATGACCCTTGGAGAGGCCCGCACAGTGGCGGGAGGCGGACTTTATATTGTGGAGGGAGCCTACAGCTGTCATCCCAAGCTGGGAGACTATATGAATCTTCGGATTTTTTCCAATGTCAGCAGGGAGGTTCAAAGGAGCCGTATTCTGAAAAGGGGAGGAGAGGCGGCCCTGGAAAGCTTTACCAGACGGTGGATTCCCATGGAGGAGGCTTATTTTGAGGCATTTTCCATCCCTCAGAGAGCCGACCTTTTGATTGACAGTACGCCTCTTACTTGCTATCATAATCCTTGTTATCACGATGACAGTCATTATGATAAATACGGAGATTAAAGGTGGTTTCAAAATGCTGGAACGGTTTTATCCGGACAACGAGGCAGACTCAGCCTATGTGATCGACTATGAGCGGCTGTACGAAAAGGGCTGCCGGGGCCTTATTTTTGATATAGACAATACGCTGGTGCCCCACGGCGCACCGGCGGATCAAAGGGCTGTGGAGCTGTTTGCAAGACTAAGGGGCCTGGGGCTGAAAACCCTTCTGCTTTCCAACAACAAGGAGCCAAGGGTCAAAAGCTTCAGCATCCAGGTGGGTGCGGACTATATTTTCAAGGCGGGAAAGCCTGGAAAAGAGGGGTATCTGCGGGCCATGGAACGGATGGGCACCAATCCCGGACAGACTGTTTTTGTGGGGGATCAGCTTTTTACCGATGTGTGGGGGGCAAAGAGGGCCGGAATTGAGACTTATCTGGTAAAGCCCATTCACCCCAAAGAGGAAATTCAGATTATCCTAAAGCGCAGACTGGAAAAAATTGTGCTTTATTTTTACCATAGAAAAAAGGAGGAGCGTACGTCATGACGAAGATCAACGGCTTTACCAGAACCTGCGGGCTTTTGGGAAACCCTGTGGAGCATACCTTGTCTCCGGTGATTCATAACTTTCTGGCCCGTGAGACAGGGGAAAATCTGGTGTATGTGCCCTTCCTTGTACCTTCGGGAATGGCGGGAGATGCAGTGCGGGGAGCATACGCCTTAAATCTTAAGGGACTGAATGTGACGGTTCCCTATAAGACCCAGGTAATTCCTTTTCTAAAGGAGCTGGACGGCCTTGCAGAGCAGATTGGAGCTGTGAACACGCTGGTGCGGTGCGAAGGAGGCTTCAAAGGGTATAACACGGATATGCCGGGACTCTACAGAGCTATGTGCCGGGACGGCGTAAAAATAGAGGGGGAAAAGGTGCTTATCCTGGGGGCGGGAGGCGTTGCCAGAGCTGTGGCCATGCTGCTTGCCGAAAAGGGCGCCGGGCGTATTGTCATATTGAACAGAACCAAAGAGCATGGAGAGGAAATCGCCCGTACCGTTAACGGATATATGGGAAAGGATATGGTTTTTGCCATGGGTCTTTCTGACTATAGAAGCCTTCCGGGGGACGAGAGGTATCTGTGCATACAGGCCACCAATGTGGGAATGTACCCCAAGAACGGGCAGGCAGTCATTGAGGCAGAGGACTTTTACCGGAGAGTGCATACGGGGTATGACCTGATTTTCAATCCTGCTGTCACAAGGTTTATGGAATTGACAAAGGCTGCGGGAGGAAAGGCGTACAATGGTTCCCGGATGCTGCTATACCAGGGAATCATCGCTTATGAGCTCTGGACCGGAATACAGATCGGAGAAGAGCTGGCAGATAAGGCCTTTGAAAAAATGATGGAGGCAATGAACCAATGAACCGGGGGAAAAACGTAATTCTGATTGGCTTTATGGGCTGCGGGAAAACCACGGTGGGTCTGAAGCTGTCCTACAGGCTCCGCATGCCGGTGGAGGACACGGATAAGCTGATAGAGAGAAAAGAAGGAAGAAGCATCAGCGAGATTTTTGAGAAGGAAGGGGAGGCGGCCTTTCGCAGGATGGAGACGGCTCTTTTAGAGGAGCTTAGGGAACGAAGCGGCGCCAGGATTCTCTCCACAGGGGGAGGGATGCCTGTCAATCCGGCAAACAGAAGTCTTTTGCGCCAGTGCGGAATTGTGGTCTATTTAAAAATCAGCCCCCAGTTAGTCTATGAAAGACTCAAGGGAGACAAAACCAGACCGCTGCTTCAGGGGGAGAACCCCCTTTCAAGGATCAGGGCCTTGATGGAGGAACGAAGCGCATCCTACGAGGCATGCGCTCATATTACAATTCCGGTGGACGGACGGGAAATGGAGGAAATTCTGGACCAGATTCAGCAGGAGCTGAAGGATTTTGAGAAAGAAGGGATGAAAGGAATGAAGCTGTTGGTGATAAACGGCCCCAATTTGAACTTTTTGGGAATCCGGGAGAAAAATGTATATGGAACCCAGGACTACCAGTATCTGCTAAAGCTTCTGCAGGATAAGGGAGAAAAGACAGGAAGCGAGATTACAGTGTTTCAGAGCAATCATGAGGGGGCTATTATTGACAGGATACAGGAGGCATATTTTGATGGAACGGAAGGAATCGTGATCAATCCGGGAGCTTATACCCATTACAGCTATGCCATCCGCGACGCTTTGGCAAGTGTGTCTATTCCGAAGGTGGAGGTACATATTTCGGATATCACAAAGAGAGAGGAATTCAGAAAAACCTCCGTCACGGCGCCGGTCTGCCACAAGCAGATTTACGGACAGGGACTGGAGGGATACCTTACGGCCATTGACTTTCTTCTGCATTTTAACGAAGAGGGCTGATTCTTCCGGCAGCTGCCGCTGTAGAAAAGCGGCGGCATGGGGTAGCTGTCCATAAAACAGGTTTTGAGAAACAAATACTATGGCAGTTGCCGGACAAGGGTTGCTGACAAAAGGGGTATGTGTCATTAAGGCACATGCCCCTTTGCTTTTGCAGTTGCCTTTGTTGATGGTAGATGGATAGGATGGATTTTGTACGATTTAAGGTCGATAATCCGGAATTAGCTTCCCTGTGAGCAACGCAAAAATCATGGGCAATGATGCGTCCATGCCCTTGCACAAGTACAGCTCATAGGTCAGTTAAATGCCGATTTCCAACCTGTTTCATAAGGGTACTTCTGAGATGTCATCTTTCAGAAAAGTAGTCAAAAATCCCTCACTTAAACCAATCCTTGTGAGGATAGGAAAGAAGTTTGCTGAAACGATAATTTTGTCCAGTGTTCCGCGCTTCTGCAATCCGTGTACTGCGCTCACCGTTCCGTTCGCTATTGCATGGTTACAATTAGTTGTTCACCATCCAATGAACAGTGGAATCCCTTTCCATAAGCAGCACATCATTTACAGCGATAGAAACCTCTGAATTTGAAAACTGTTTTTGCCTGTCCTGCCGAGCAGGGTTGTTTCATGAAAGATTTTTAAAAGTATAAGAAGATTTGATTTTGTCGGGGGTTATACGTGTTATACAAATACGCGTATAACTCTCGACTTTTTATTCCTGTAGAGGTACAATGTCTATATA
>NZ_CALWMU010000075.1:0-4857 GCF_944382095.1 Candidatus Acetatifactor stercoripullorum | reverse complement strand
TGGAGTAGACGGGAGTCGAACCCGTGTCCAAAAGCCCATTCCCTGTCCTTCTACTATCATAGTCCGTTATCTTGGCCGGGCTTTCCCCGGCCTGTTCCCGCCTGAGGCAGGAAACGAACAGCCTGCTCCATTTGGTAGCTTCATTTTACGCCCATGCGCGCAAAGCTTAACGCATGTCGTTTCTCACATGGTTGATGCCCGGATTCCGAGGTGTGAGTGCCCCGGAGCGGACAAGCTGCCTAAGGCAGCGTCATTCACAGCAATTACGCTGCAAATGCTAACTGAGTATTATCTTCAGCGTTTAGTTTAATTTTGTGATTAACGTGTCACATCGGATAGCTTCTCCAGCTGCAAGACTCCTGTCGAAACCTTTACTACCCCGAGCAAACTCTCCGGATTTTTCCGTAAAGATTTTCTTTCGCTGTTAGTATAGAAGAATTTTGACAATAAGTCAATAGAATTTGCCACTCATCTTAAATTCCTTTTCCGCCTCTCTTCTCTGATCCTTCTTTGCGATGTCCCGGCGTTTATCATAAAGCTTTTTGCCCCTTGCCAGGCCGATCTCCACCTTGGCTCTTCCGTCCTTAAAGTAAACCTGCAGCGGCACCAGTGTGTAGCCTTTTTCCGCCACCCTTCCCGCCAGCTTGTTGATCTCATACTTGTGAAGCAGAAGCTTTTTTACCCTTAAGGGATCCTTGTTAAAGAGATTTCCCTTTTCATAGGGACTGATGTGCATTCCATAAACAAAGACTTCTCCGTTCTCAATGCGAATAAAGGCTTCCTTTATGCTGCATTTCCCCATGCGCAGGGATTTTACCTCCGTACCGTGAAGGGCAATGCCCGCCTCATAGGTTTCATCTATAAAATAGTCATGGAATGCCTTTTTATTGTTCGCAACCAGCTTCTGCGCATCTTTTCCCTTTGCCATTCCTCACACCTCTTTACTCGTTGTATTCTTCCTCTTTCGTCTCCACCAAAGAAAAATCAATGGTTCTTGTCATGATATCTACCCCTGACACGCGGACTCTCACCGGCATTCCAAGCTTAAAGGTTCTTCCGGTAGCCTCGCCCACCATTTCACAGGCATCCTCCTTGTAATAGTAATAATCCCCGGGGAGCTTGGATACATGAACCAGTCCCTCCACAGTGTTGGGAAGCTCCACATAGATTCCCCAGCCTGTCACGCCGGATATAATGCCTTCAAAGCACTGTCCGGTTCTTCCCTTCATATACTCTGCCTTCTTCAGCTTGTCCGTCTCCCGCTCTGCTTCGTCTGCCCTGCGTTCCATATCAGAGCAATGGCTTGCCACCTCCGGGAGAATCTCCCGGTAATGGGCTGTCCTCTCTTCTCCCAGCCTTCCCCGGAGCTGATCCTTGATAATACGGTGAATCTGTAAGTCTGGGTAACGTCTGATGGGCGAGGTAAAATGACTGTAAAAGCGGCAGGCCAGTCCAAAATGCCCGCTGCTCTCCACGCTGTATTTCGCCTGCTTCATGCTGCGAAGAGCCAGGCGGCTTATCATGGCCTCCTCGGGAGTGCCTGCAATTTTGTCAAGCAGCTTTTGAATTTCCTTGGGATGCACTTCTCCCCCGCTTACCTTACCCGCATTTCTGCCAACAGCCTTGATATAATACCCCAGATTATTGATAAAAGTGGAAAGCCTTTGAATCCTCTCTGCATCCGGCACATCGTGGACTCTGTACAAAAAAGGCACCTCCAGCCAGTAGAAATGCTGGGCTACGGTTTCGTTTGCAGCCAGCATAAAGTCCTCAATGATATTGGTAGCCACATTCCGTTCATAGGGCTTTATGTCCACAGGATGACCTTCCCCGTCAAGCAGTAGCTTACATTCCGGAAAATCAAAATCAATGGCGCCTCTCTTCCTTCGCTTGGAGCGGAGTGCTGCCGCCAGCTCCTCCATCTGCCGCAGCATAGGCAATAGATCAGCATATTTCTGATACGCCTCTGTTTTCAAAATTTTCTCATCGGCAAGTATATTCTTCACCTGTGTATAGGACATACGGTGGTCTACACGGATCACCGACTCGCAGATATCATAGTCGAGAATTTCCCCGTAAACGTCAATACGCATAAGACAGCTTAAAGCCAGCCTGTCTGCTCCCTCATTCAGAGAACAGATGCCGTTTGAAAGGGCATGGGGAAGCATGGGAATCACCCGGTCTGCCAGATACACACTGGTGCCTCTTTTCAGTGCTTCCCGGTCCAGGGCGGAATTTTCCTGTACATAATTTGCCACATCCGCAATATGAACTCCCAGATGGTAACAGCTTCCATCAAAGCTCACACTCACGGCGTCGTCTAAGTCCTTGGCGTCCTCTCCGTCAATGGTAATCATAACCACATCTCGCAGATCCCTGCGCCCGGCCCTATCCGCCTCAGACACCTCCTTCGCCGCACGCAGCGCCTGATTCATCACCTTTTCGCCAAATTCCACAGGAAGCTCATATCCACGCACGATGGACATAATATCAACGCCCGGATCATTTCTATGGCCCAGAATCTCAATAATGCGGCCCTCCGGACTTTTTTTGTCTGTGCCATAGCCTGTGATCTCCACCACCACTTTATGTCCGCTCACAGCACCTTGGGAATGCTCCTTTGGCACATAAATATCCTGGGCCAGCTTTGTGTCGTCCGGTATCACAAAGCCGAAATGATTCCGGGTCCGCTCATAGGTGCCCACCACCTGCTTCATGCCTCTTTCCAGAATCCGGATCACCTGGGCCTCCTGGCGCCTTCCCTTTGGATTCTCCAAAAGGGCTGCCTGCACCGTATCCCTGTGAAAAGCTCCGTTGACCTTGTCCTCCGGAACGAAAAGATCCTCTTTCCTGCCCTCTATCCTCACAAAGCCAAAGCCCTTGGCGTTTCCGACAAAGGTGCCTGTGAAAACTCTTCCATTGGACTTCACGTATTTTCCCTTGTTGGTCAGCATCAGCCTGCCTTCCGCCAAAAGCTCCATCAGGATGCTTTTCAGCTCCTGTCTGTCCTCCGCAGCCACCTGAAGGAACATGGCAAGCTCCTTTTCCTTCATAGGCACATAGAGGTCGTCATTCACCAGATCACAGATGATTTTTTTCCTTTTTTCCCTTATTTCCATCCCGCTGTTCATGAATACTCCTTATGGCTTCCTGCCCGCATAAAAAAACACTCTTTGTCACAAGAGTGTTTTTCTTACGTGATTAAAATACGTTAAGATTCAGTATGACCGCAACCAGCATAAATAATACCGCTAAAATCTTGGTTATCTTTACCAAAAGTCCCTCCATGGAACGTCCCTTGTTCTTGCCCCAATAGGTTTCAGCCGCACCGCTGATGGAGCCAAGGCCAGCAGATTTGCCTTCCTGCATCAATACCAACACTGTAAGCGCTATACATATCAATATAAAAATAATTGTCAAAACCACTCTGAGTGCTTCCATTCTACACCTCCTAATGTCAAGCGCTTTTCATGATACCATAAAAAGCATATCTTTTCAACCGTTTTTTCCCAAAAATGGGCAAAAAGCTCCCTTCCCTACAAATGGCGCAAAAACAACAGCCATATCAAAAACAGAAAAACAGCCATCACCAGAAGAAGCGCCGGAACAAAGACCAGAAGTGCTGCGATTGCAATGGCTAGTTTATCCTTTGGCTCCAGCTTTTCCTCCTGTCTGTTTTCCAGTTCCTCCTCCGATTTTTTTACGTCGATTACCCGGTCCACCTTTTTCTGGAACAGCATCTTATTTTTCCTTTCTGCCCAAAGGGAAATGACAGGCTACATAATGCCCCTTTCCCACATTTGTCCATTCCGGCTCCTGCTGTGTGCACACTTCCTGACAATAACGGCATCTGGTATGGAATTTACAGCCCCTTGGCGGATTTACAGGACTTGGAATATCTCCCTCCAATAAAATCCTTTCTTTTTTTCTGTCATTTACATCTGTTGTGGGAATGGCTGAGAGCAACGCCTCTGTATAGGGATGCATTGTGTTTTCAAACAACTCGCCCGTTTCTGAAACCTCCACCAGATTTCCAAGATACATCACGCCTATTCTGTCACTGACATACTTTACAACACTCAAATCATGCGTAATAAACAGATAGGTCAGATTATCTTTTTCCTTCAAGTCCCTGAGCAAATTCAGTATTTGTGACTGTATGGAAACATCCAGCGCTGAAACTGCCTCATCACATACTACAAATCTGGGACGAAGCGCAAGGCTTCTTGCAATGCCGATCCTCTGTCTTTGTCCTCCCGAAAACTGGTGGGGATAGCGTCCAAACATATAAGTGGAAAGACCACAATCCTCCATTATCTGAAAAATGTAGTCCTTCATGGCGCCGTCTCCCCTTTTGAACATACCATGAGAAAGCAGTCCCTCGCCGATGATCTGTCCCACTGTCATTCTGGGGTTCAAAGAAGAATAGGGATCCTGAAAGACAATCTGCAGCTCTTTGCGCAGGCTCCGCATGGATTCTCTATCCTGAGCCTTCAGGTCTACCCATTCCCCATCCTTCTGATACAGAATTTCTCCATGCGTCTGCGGATAAAGCTGAAGTATGGTTCTGCCAAAAGTCGATTTTCCGCACCCCGACTCTCCTACCAGCCCGAAGGTTTCCCCTTCGTATATATCCAGCGTGATTCCATCGTTGGCCTTCACATATTTCTGTTTCTCCCTGAAATGTGTTTTCTTAATAGGGAAATACTGCTTCACGTCCTGAATGCGGAGCAAAACCTTTTTCTCATTTGTCTGCATGACCCTTCCTCACCTCCTTTTTTGCATAAAAGCATCTCACCAGATGTCCATCTTCCACCGGCAAAAGCTCCGGCTCTTCAGATTTGCACCTCTCCTGAC
>NZ_CALWMU010000074.1:0-4923 GCF_944382095.1 Candidatus Acetatifactor stercoripullorum | reverse complement strand
TTCTCCTTTGCGAAAAAATTTTTTTATATTTTATCATCTTTTTCCGCAAAAGGGCTTGTTTTCAGGATTTTTTGTGCAAATTATTTTTTTCCTTTCAGAACTGTCAAAAAACTATATTTCATCCTGTATAAATATAATCACAAAGGAAAAAATAATCTTGAACGAATCAATGGAGGTTAACTAGAATGGGAAATAAATTCTTAGATGGCATTGCTCTTACGATTGCAATTATCGGTGCTGTAAACTGGGGATTAATCGGGCTTTTCCGTTTTGATCTGGTAGCATTTATCTTCGGCGATATGTCCTGGCTGTCCCGTATTGTTTACGTCATTGTAGGTCTCTGCGGCCTATATCTGCTCACCTTCTATATGAAGCTGGGAGATGGCGCAGATTCTTAGAAAATGAGGAAGATGTCCCTTAAGACATCTTCCTTTTTGTACATATGTCCCTCTCTACAGGGAATCTGCATCCACTGTCTTTCCGTCTCTCCAAAGATGCTCCAGATCATAAAGCAGTCTGTTTTCCTTGTCAAAAATATGGACAATCACATCCCCAAAATCAAGCAAAACCCAGTTGGCGGTGTCATACCCCTCCACCTGCTTTACCAAAAAACCGGCTTTTCCCAGTTTCTCCTCCACATTGTCACAAAGCGCCTGTATCTGGCTGCGGTTGCTTCCCCCCGCAATAATAAAATAATCGGCAATAATAGAAACCTCACTGATATCAATCACTCTGATTTCCTCAGCCTTTTTATCTTCCAGGGCCTCCACGGCCAGTCTTGCCGCTGATTTCTTATTCTCCATTCTTCACCTCATTTCTGCGCGTCTTCTGCGCATATCAACTTACAATGTTTCCCATCTTATTACAATAATATTCGTATGTTTTCTCTGTCATGGGATCCATTTCCCCTCCCGTATCCTTTAAATATGCAAGGGTATCTTCCAGTATCATAACCAGCGCCCGATCCAGATCCTCAAATGCCATCCTGCGGATTTTATCCAAATTAGGGGCCTGATTCCTGCCAGGCTCAATATAATCCGCTGTAAAGATAATTTTCTCCAAAAGGCTCATGCCGGGCCTTCCCGTAGTATGATTTAAAATAGCGTTGATTACATCCGCATCATTTACATGGTATTTCTTCATGGCAAGGTAACTGCCCGCCTTTGCGTGAAGCAGAAAGGGATTTCTCTTTTCTATTTCGCTGACCGCAATATTATGCTTCTCACAAATGGACAGCTTCTTTTCATCCGTAAGGCATTTCGCACAATCGTGCAGCAGTCCGGCCAGCTGTGCATTGCGGATAGATTCCCCGTAGCGCATGGCAAGGGCCGCCGCCGTATATTCCACTCCCAAAGTGTGCTCATACCGTCTGGCATCCAAGGTTTTTTCCATGGCCTTTCTGATTTTTCTGAAATTAATTTCCTTCATTTTTATAAAAACCTTTTTCCTCTATATAAGATATTACCCGGTCGGGAACAAGATAACGGATGCTTTTTCCGAAACGTATCCTCTCTCTGATTTCAGTGGAGGACAGCTCTATATTTCTGAAGGCAAACAGATGAATACGGGCTCCAAACGCTTTTGAAAGCTCCTGTTTTTTTGCCTCCATCTTTCCCATATCCGCATCCTCCCGCACAGCTGCAATGATCTGGCAGCTTTGAAAAAGGCGCTGGGGGCATTTCCAGCTTTCCATAGAAAAAAGACAGTCGGCTCCCACAAGAAAGAAAAATTCCGTTTCCGGAAAGCTCTTTCCAAGCTCTTCCATGGTCTCATAACTGTAGGTATATCCTCCCCGCCGGATTTCCAAGTCCAGACAACGCATTTTTTCGTTGTCAGAGACCGCCAGCTCCGCCATATGATAGCGTTCCTTTGGCGCAAGAATATCCTCCTGCTTTTTCATGTAGGAACAGGCCGTAGGTATCAGCCATATCTGATCCAGTGAAAATTCATCCCGGGCACATTCTGCCAGCATTAAATGTCCTATATGGATGGGATTGAAGGTACCTCCCATGACGCCGATTCTTTTCATGTCCGTCACCTGGGAAGCTGAATCTTTGGCTTATCCTTGTCCGGCTTATAAAGGACAATCCGCTTTCCAATCACTTGAACCACTTGAGAATGCGTCCTTTCAGACAGCATTTCCGCAATTTCATTGGGATCCTCAACACAGTTTTTTAAAACGCCCAGCTTAATCAGCTCATGGTTGTTAAAAGCCTCCTGCACCGCCTCTGTGACTTCTGCAGTCAACCCGTATTTTCCGATCTGAAATACAGGATTCAATGTACTGGCAAGCCCCTTTAAATATGCTCTCTGCTTACTGGTCATAAATTCCTCCTACTTATAATAATCAAAGGAAAGCCCATACATCCGAACCGTATCGCCCTCCTCAATGCCAAGAGCTTCCAGCTGTTCCAGAATTCCATTGTCCTTCAGGAAATTCTGGAAAAAGGTAAAGCCCTTTTCACTTTCCAGATTGGTGTACCCCAGCATTTTTTCGATTCTGGGTCCCTCCACCACGTACTCGTCAGCCTTTTCATCATAGCTTACCGTGTACGGCTCCTCGGAATAACCTGCCTTTCTCTCCGGGAAATACTCCTGCTCAAAGACAGTTGGTTTCTCACCAATGCTTTCCAGCATATTTTCCACATGATACAGAAGCTCCTTCACACCCTCTCCGGCAACGGCAGAAATAGGAAAAACTGCTGTTCCCTTTGGCTCAAATTCTGCCCGGATGGCCTCCACGGGATTTTCCTGGCCAGGGCCAGTATAGACAGCGTCTATCTTATTGGCTGCGATCACCTGCGGCCTTTTTGCAAGCTCGGGATTATAGGCCTCCAGCTCCTTATTAATGGCATAAATATCTGCAATGGGGTCTCTTCCCTCTGTCCCCGCGGCGTCTACCATATGAATAATCACCTTGGTACGTTCAATATGCCTTAAAAATTCATGGCCCAGGCCCACGCCCTCGGAAGCACCCTCAATCAGCCCCGGAATATCGGCAATGACAAATCCCTTTGTTCCCTCCAGATCCACAACTCCCAGATTCGGATTTAAGGTAGTAAAATGATAATTGGCAATTTTCGGTTTTGCGTTTGTCACTCTTGACAAAAAGGTAGATTTTCCCACATTGGGAAATCCGACCAAACCCACATCGGCAATCACCTTCAGCTCCAGCAAAAGCGTAAGCTCCTGAGCAGGCTGTCCGGGCTGTGCATACTTTGGCGCCTGCATGGTGCTGGTGGCATAGTGTTGATTGCCGTTGCCGCCTCTGCCGCCCTTTAAAAGAACCACTCGTTTGTTTTTTCCTGACATATCAACGATCACCTTTCCGGTTTCCGCTTCCTTGATGACCGTTCCTTCAGGAACTTTTATGACGATATCCTGACCGTCCTTGCCCCGGCAGTTTCTCTTATCTCCCGCCTGTCCATCCTCAGCCTTGTACTTGCGGATATGCCGGAAATCTATCAGCGTGTTCAATCCTTCATCTACCGCAAAAATCACATCGCCGCCGTGTCCCCCGTCGCCGCCGTCGGGACCGCCGTTGGGAACATATTTCTCACGTCTGAAGGAAACATGGCCATCGCCGCCCTTGCCGCTGCTCACATAGATTTTGGCCCTGTCTGCAAACATTGATGATGCCCTCCTTTCCTGGCCTTAAACAACGGATGCCGCCCTCTGCATGACATCCTTACGTTGCAAAAAGGACTTCAAACAAGCATTATGTTTGAAGTCCTGCCTAAACTCGTATTATTTCTCCACAGGATATACGGAAGCCTGTTTCTTGTCACGGCCCTTTCTCTCAAATCTGAGAATGCCGTCAACCAATGCAAACAATGTATCGTCTCCGCCCTTGCCAACGTTTACACCAGGATGAATCTTGGTTCCACGCTGTCTGTACAAAATGTTTCCTGCTTTTACGAATTGTCCGTCAGCTCTCTTCGCACCTAATCTCTTCGCCTCGGAGTCTCTGCCGTTCTTGGTAGAACCAACTCCCTTTTTATGTGCAAAAAATTGAAGGTTCAAATTAAACATGGTCTACACCTCCTCGAATCTAATCTGTAAATACTGTCCGCCATACTTTTTACTCAGATTTTCCAGGGAAAAAACCATGGAATCCATGAGAAAAGCTGATTTTTCCTGCAAAACGCCCTCAAAATCACACCGGATAAAGCCTGTTTCCTCATTGGATGTCACAGTAAGCTTTTCTCCGGCCAGCTCCTCAAGAGAATTGATGGTGCTGATCACCATCATGGATATAGCTGCGCAGAGAATATCCGGCTCTGCCCTGAAAAAATGCTTTTTGGCGTACTGTGCATGTCCCATACAGAGAAAACCTCTGTAACTGTCATTTTTGTCCTTGCGGATCACAATCGTAGTCATAACGCTTACGCATTGATTTTGTCAATTTTAACCTGAGTGTATGCTTGTCTATGACCGTTTTTCTTGTGGTAGCCGGTTTTTCTCTTGTATTTGTATACAATAACCTTCTTACCTCTTCCCTGCTCCATAACGGTTGCTGAAACGGTTGCATTGGCAACGTCAGCGCCCACCTTCAGGGTGTCGTCACTTACTGCGATCACTTGGTCAAAAGTAACGGTGTTTCCGGCTTCTGCATCAAGCTTTTCCACTCTGATTACATCTCCCTCGGAAACCTTGTACTGTTTTCCACCTGTTGCAATAATTGCGTACATAATTAAGGCACCTCCTATTCATGAACTACGTCGAAACTTTGTTCATTTACTCGCTAACTTTGGTGATGCTCCATCCAGGGAACATACTTCTACCTTGTTATGCGGCATACCATAGTATCATAGCATGAGGTGCCTTTATTTGTCAATACCTTATTTACTTGAGTTTCCGCAGAATTATCTCCACCAGGCAAATCTGCCGTATCCTGTTATCCACAACTTTCAAAAAATGCCA
>NZ_CALWMU010000073.1:0-5627 GCF_944382095.1 Candidatus Acetatifactor stercoripullorum | reverse complement strand
GTTTACGAAACTCGCCTTTTGTTTCTTTGGGTATCTCTACCCTTCGGACTGGGTTCGGTTTATATTTGCCGTTCCTTATCTCCTGGATTAAGGTGTCTTGGTTTGCTCTCAGGAAGGACAGAAGTTCATCCACCTGCATACCGTCAATTCCACTAGCTCCTTTGTTTGGTACCACACGTCACTTTCTCTCCATATATCTGCCACATTTACTACAGCTAATTCCGAGTAGTTATTGGACTTCGGCTTGTAGTGCAGCCTTATCCTTAGTTATAGCCTGATGTGGTTTCTGTTCGTCAGACCAGAGATTTGCCTCCACCTTCCTTCAGATTCCACCTCACGATGGACACCCTTGGTCTTGGCTGTCCCCTTCCCACTACTAGGGCGGGTTGGGGACTTTCACCCGTTAGCGACGTGCGCCGCAAGGCGCACCCTGAAAAGAGAAGAACGGCCCAGGCCGTTCTTCTCTTTTGTCTGAATATATGATATACTACTCATTGCTAAAAAATACAAGATGCCGCTGTCCAAAAATGGCCGCGGCGAAAGGAAATCATGAATATTATTATCGTAGGATGCGGCAAAGTGGGATACACCCTGGTAGAGCAGTTAAGCGGGGAGGATCACAATATTGTGGTCATTGATGAAAAAGAAGAAAAGGTAAAGTCCATAACGGATGAGCTGGATGCCATGGGCATTGTGGGAAACGGAGTCAGCTATCAGGTTTTGCAGGAGGCCGGCATAACCGATACAGACCTTTTGATTGCGGTAACCGGTTCCGACGAGCAAAATCTCCTGTGCTGTGTCATCGCCAAAAAAGCGGGCAACTGTAAGACCATTGCCCGTGTGCGCAATCCCATTTACAACGAGGAATCCAATTTTTTGAGAAAAGAGCTGGGACTGGCTATGATCATCAATCCGGAGCTGACCTCCGCCTCCGAGATCGCCCGTATTTTTCAGTTCCCCTCTGCGGTCAAGATTGACACCTTCTCCAAGGGCCGCATAGAGCTTCTGCATTTTCGTGTCACAAAGGAGTGCCTTCTGAATAATTATGAGCTGATTCACATCCGCACTACCTTAAAATGTGAGGTGCTGGTGTGCATGGTGACCCGTGGAGAAGAGGTGCTGATTCCAAAGGGCGACTTTGTTTTTCAGGAGGGAGATATTGTTGCCATCATCTCCACCCCGCCCAGGGCAAATGAATTTTTTAAAAAAATAGGCATAGGCACCGGACGAATCCACTCCGCTATGGTGGTTGGCGGCGGCACTATCGCCTACTATCTGGCCAAGCGCCTTCTGGCCGTAGGAATCGAAACAAAAATCATTGAACAGGACAGTGCCAGATGTGATCAGCTGAATGAGCTGCTGCCAAGAGCCACCGTCATCTGCGGCGACGGCACGGACCAGAAGCTGCTTTTACAGGAGGGTCTCTCCTCTATGGATGGCTTTGCTGCGTTGACGGGAATGGACGAAGAGAATATCCTGCTCTCTCTGTTTGCCAAAAAGACCTCCAGCGCCAAAATTGTGACCAAAATCAACAGAATCAACTTCAACAGTGTACTGAACGACCTGAAGCTGGACAGCATCACCTACCCCAGGCTTCTCACAGCGGACACTATTATCAAATATGCCCGCTCTATGAACGAGTCCTTAAACAGCAACGTGGAAAACCTCTACAAGCTGGAGGAAGGCCAGGCCGAAGCCCTGGAATTTTATATCAAGGAAACCTCCCCTGTCACCGACACGCCTTTAGAAAGGCTGCCCCTGCGCAAAAATCTGCTGATCTGCTGCATCAACCGGGGCGGGAAATTCATTATCCCCGGCGGACAGGACGAGCTTCGGGTGGGAGATTCGGTGGTAGTGGTTTTAACCCATTCCAGGCTTAATGACATCAAGGATATTCTGGAGGTCTAAGGATCAAAATGAACATCGGGATTGTAATTTACATCATCGGCTGGATATTGGAATTTGAGGCTGCTTTTCTTCTGCTGCCGGCTCTCACAGGGCTGGTTTACAGGGAACCGCAGGCAGCGGTAATTTATTTTGCCACCGCCATATGCTGCTTTTTGCTGGGATTTCTACTAAAAAGAAAGCATCCCTCAAAAAAGGACTTGTCCACCAGAGAGGGCTTTACCTGTGTTGCCCTGGGCTGGACCATAATGAGCCTTTTCGGCGCAGTTCCCTTTGTGCTTACCGGGGAGATTCCGCATTATGTAGATGCGGTCTTTGAAACCATCTCCGGTTTTACCACCACCGGGGCCAGCATTCTCACAGATGTAGAAACTCTCACCCATGCCAGTTTGTTTTGGAGAAGCTTTACCCACTGGATCGGCGGCATGGGCGTTTTTGTATTTATGATGGCTGTTCTCCCACTCATGGGAGGCTCCGCCATGAACCTGATGCGGGCGGAAAGCCCCGGTCCTTCTGTGGAAAAGCTGGTTCCCAAGGTGAGGAACACCGCAAAAATTCTGTACCAGCTTTACTTTGGCATCACCGCTGCGGGTATTCTTTCTTTGCTTTTATGCGGCATGCCCTTGTTTGATTCTCTGTTAACTACCTTTGGCGCCGTGGGAACCGGAGGCTTCGGCTTTAAGAACGACGGCATGGCTTCCTACTCCCCGCTGATTCAGAATGTGACTACCCTGCTGATGATTTTAAGCGGCATCAATTATACGGTGTATTTCCTGCTGCTGCGCAGACACTTTAAGGAAGTGCTCACCATGGAGGAGCTGCGCTGGTATCTGCTGATTATTCTGGCAGGGGCCGGGCTTATCATCATAGATATCCGTGGCCTGTACCCAAGCCTGGAAGAATCTGTGCGCCACGCCTTTTTCCAGGTGGGCTCCATCATCACCACCACAGGCTACTCCACAACTGATTTTAACGCCTGGCCACAGCTGTCCAAAACCATACTTCTCGTTTTGATGTTCATCGGGGCCTGTGCCGGAAGCACTGCGGGAGGCATTAAGGTATCCCGGATTATTATTTTGTGTAAAGCCATCCGCAGAGAGCTGTCCATGATCATCCATCCCCGCATGGTAAAGAAAATACGCATGGATGGGCGCGTTATCTCCCATGAAACCATGCGTTCCACAAATGTATTTATCTCCGTTTACTTTGTGATTTTCTTCCTGTCGCTGCTTTTGGTGGCGTTGGACGAGTTTGACTTTACCACAAATTTTTCAGCGGTGGCCACCACCTTAAACAACATCGGTCCCGGGCTGGAGCTGGTGGGACCCACCCAGAATTTCTCCCTTTACAGCCCCTTCGCCAAATGTGTACTGATTTTTGACATGCTGGCCGGACGTCTGGAGCTGTTCCCTGTTCTGGTCGTTTTAATGCCATCCTGCTGGAAAAAATATTAACTCAATTCCAGGTGGAAATATTGTGATAGAGCCTGTAATAACCGCCTCCCAGTCTCTGGGCCTGAAGCTGAATTGCAAAATTCTGCATTCCAAGCTCATTTAGCGCCTCTTCTACATACTGGCTGCGGAAGCTGTTGTCACTGTAGGCTCTTTCGATAGACGCCCACAGCGTTTCCGGCACCACATTGGTAAATTGCTGCTGGCCGCTGCCAAGGGCTGTCATCTGTGCCAGGCAATCCGCATAATATTCCTCCATGGTATCCAAAACCTCATCGGCTGTGATGCCCGCCTCCGCCAGTCTTTCCTCCTCAGAGTCCCCCTGGGTATCCTCCGTACGGTTATTGTTCCATGTACTCTGCCAGGTGATGGGCTCCTGGGGATTGGGGTTGATCAAGGGCTGCTCCGTCTCCTGCACAGCTTCCTGCGAATCTGTCTGTCCCTGATTCTGGCCATCTTCCGAAGCTGTGCTTTCCTGCGCTGCATCCCCAGAAAAGGTTCCGTTGCAGGCGGGGAGATAAACAGACAGGCCCCTCCGTACATGAGTGGAGGCAAATTCTGCATCAGATTTATTGTAATAGTCATAGGTGGAAGGCTCTGTGTCATCCCAAGTCACATCTACGTTATAGTAATCCTGTCCCAGCCTGACAATATTCCAGGCATGATCTTCCCCGGAATATCCAGTACAGTAATAACAGGGAATGTCCAGCTGCTGCATGAGATATTGGAAGGTTCTGGCATATCCCGCGCAGACGCTTCTTCCATTTACCAAAGCGCTGTAGGCGCTTTGATTCATGTCTGACCCCGCATCATATTCCACGAAATCAACAAGCGCGTCGTGGACATACTGTTCCTTCTGGGAATCGCTGCCAAGCTGTCTTGCCTGGGTCAGAATCTCTTCCGCACGGGCCTCAAAATTCTGCCTTGCCTCCGCAAGGTAATTTGTTGTTTCGTTAAACTGCAGCAATATTTCCACACACTGTCCCGTGCGCAGGTATTTACAGGTGTAGCCCGTCTCCAGCCAAAACAGCTCAGGGTGATCATTATACACTGCCTCAAAAACATTTTTCAGCTCATTTACATTGATTTCAGTCACCGGAGCAAAGGAAGCTGTAAGCGCTGTGGCATTGGCATAAATCTGACGGTACACCTGCTGCATATCCTCTGTAAGCATTCCATAATAGGGATATATATCTGTATCAAAGGAAAGCCCTTCTCCCGTTTCCCCCACGGCAGGACTTTCTTCCTGGGCGTCCGCTTCCTCCTGGGAGACTTCTTCCCGTTCCTCCCTTACCGGCTCGTAGCCGCTTTTTCCTTCCACCGAATCCGGCAGAACCACCTGCTCCTCAGAGGGAATCACATAATCCGCTTTCACTGCTGACGGCTCAAGTCCCTGAGAATCCTCCGGCTGTGTATCTCCCGTTGACTGGGACTGTAAAGTTTCCTCCCCCTGAGGCTGTAAGTCTTCTGTTTCCTCTCCATAGACAGCCGCCGCAAGGCTCTCTGTCAGGGAAGGATTCAGGGCGCAGACAAGCACGCCCATGCAGCATCCCAATACAATCATGCAAATACCGTAAAAAATTCCCTTCAAAATCTTCAAGCTACCATACCCTCCTTTGGAGCAGCCGTCCCTCTGCCGCCAGCCGATTTCTCTGCTGTGATATCTTTTTATTATTTTTCCTCAATTAATACTTAACCTTGAATCCTTTTTCCTTATCTAACTGATATAACACCTTATCTATCTTTGCATAAGGTATCTCAGGGCAATTACGCTGTTGATATATATAACAATCCTCCACATATTTTAAATACAATTTTGTCAGGGCTTCCACCTTGGTAAGGTTTCCGGGAAACTCCTTTCCATATAATTCTCTATACGCTCTCTGATCGATGATTGGGAACACATCCGGATAATAAAAATGCAGCACCGTGCTTGCCATAGGCAGACGCATCCCCTTT
Organism: Candidatus Acetatifactor stercoripullorum; assembly: GCF_944382095.1. Classification (NCBI taxonomy): domain Bacteria; kingdom Bacillati; phylum Bacillota; class Clostridia; order Lachnospirales; family Lachnospiraceae; genus Acetatifactor; species Candidatus Acetatifactor stercoripullorum. Next base: position 312 of record NZ_CALWMU010000073.1, on the reverse strand, counting down.
GACCAAAGCAGCATTGCCAGAATTTTCGATGCTTTTTCACTCTTGACTGCTTCCATTGGTGTCTTTACAGTATCCAGTTCAAACAAAGCATCAATTAACTTCTCTTGGACCTGCGGCCTTCGATTCATTTTCCACAACACTATTTCATTTATTATGTCCTTATTTGCGCGATAATCTTTTCTGTCAACCGATGATATCCTGCTCATAATTTCTGCTTCGTCATCGTATGTAAATCTATCTAGTACATCGAATAAAAATTAACTGACACAAATATCATTAGATTTTACGCCAGCCTCTACAGCTTCAGTTACA
>NZ_CALWMU010000072.1:0-7340 GCF_944382095.1 Candidatus Acetatifactor stercoripullorum | reverse complement strand
GCAAATATGCTGGTTTCATCGGTGTGGGATATTGAGTTACCCCAAAAGAATCGTAGTGCTAAATCCTAAAGACGGGCTCATTATCAGGCGCTCTGCTCATAAGAGGATTATCGCTTTGCATTGTGTGCGAGCACCCATGCCCTGCGATAATCCTCTTATGGCTGAGCTGGTATAAAAAATATTCAGGAAAAAGCTTGAAAACTGGGAATTTTTATGGTATCATATTACTTCGTGATACATTGATTCCTTGCTCGCATCCATGATGCGGGCCAGAGACCAAAAGGAGGTAACAAGCATGAACAAGTATGAATTAGCCGTTGTTGTCAGCGCTAAGGCCGAAGATGATGAGAGAGCTGCAGTGATTGAAAAATGTAAGGCTCTGATCGAAAGATTCGGCGGCACCATTACAGAGGTGGATGAATGGGGTAAGAAGAGACTTGCTTACGAAATTCAGAAGATGAAAGAAGCTTTCTATTATTTCATCAGATTTGAAGCTGATAGCACCGCTCCGGCAGAGATTGAGAGCCGTGTCCGTATTATGGACAATGTTATCAGATATTTATGCGTTAGACAGGACGAGGCATAAACAGAAAGCGAGAAGTTGATTATGAATAAAGTAATTCTTATGGGACGTTTAACAAGGGATCCTGAGGTGAGATACTCACAGGGGGCAAGCCAGACCGCAGTAGCGCGCTTTTCCATAGCGGTTGACAGAAGATTCAAGCGAGAGGGAGAGCCCGACGCAGATTTCTTTAACTGTACCGCATTCGGCAGACAGGCAGAGTTTATTGAGCGTTATCTGCACAAGGGAACCAAGGTGGTTGTCTGCGGGAGAATCCAGAACGACAATTATACCAACAGGGACGGCCAGATGGTTTACAGTGTCCGTGTCATGGTGGATGAGATTGAGTTTGCTGAGAGCAAAAATGCTTCTGCAGGAAACGAAGGCGGATTCAACAATGGCGGCTTTAACGGAGGTTACTCAGGCGGTAATGCTGCTCCGGCTCCGTCCGGCGCAAGCGACGGCTTCATGAATATCCCTGACGGCATTGACGAAGAATTACCGTTCAACTAAGATTTGATTGAGACAGGAGGTACTGACATGGCTTACAATAAAGCAGAGAAATCCGATGCTCCGGTAAGGAAAAAGAGCGGCGTTCGCAGAAGAAAGAAAGTTTGCGTATTCTGCGGCAAGGATAATGTGATTGATTACAAGGATACAAACAAGCTGAAAAGATATGTGTCCGAGAGAGGAAAGATTCTTCCCCGCCGTATTACCGGCAACTGTGCAAAGCATCAGAGAGCGCTGACCGTAGCGATTAAGAGAGCGCGTCACGTTGCATTGATGCCTTACGTTCAGGACTAATTCCATAATGCAGCATCAGGACCGGCTTCCGAAATGGGAGCCGGTTTTTTAACAGTATGACGGGTATGCCTGGATGGTTTTTGAAATGGTTTGCGCATTGGTAAAGGAGGGACGGCTGTGCTTAGGATCGGTGTCTGCGATGATGAACAGGATACGCTGAGAAATAATTGTGAAATAGTACAGGACTTTTTGAGAAAAAGAGGCATCAATGGAGACATTGCCGCCTGCAGCTCAGGACAGGAGCTGCTGTGGGAGGCTGAGCAGCATGGAGACTTCCAGATTATTTTACTGGACATAGAAATGGACGGCTTTAACGGTGTGGAAACGGCCAAAAAGCTCAGAGAGAGGGATTACTATACCGTGCTCATTTTTATATCCGCCCATGACCAGTATTGTAAAGCATTGATGAATGTAAAGCCCTTTGCGTTTTTGGACAAGCCTGTGGACCAGAAACAACTATTTCAGGTATTGGACCGGGTCATGGAACAGGAAATTGCCCAAAGCGAAAACTTTTGCTTTACATCGGGCAAGGTTCGGTATCAGGTGGATATCAAATCGATTCTTTACTTTGAAAGCAGTCTTCGGAAAATCCTTTTGGCAGGCAAGGGAAAAAGCTACTGGTTTTACGGACGGATGGACGAGGTGGAGGCCAGAATTTCTGCAAGCGGGCATAAGTTTCTGCGCATACATAAATCTTATCTGGTTAATGTCCGGTACATCGAAAGCTATCATTATACCTCCATTACCATGCAGAATGGGAAACAGCTTAATATCAGCAAGGCCAGGCTTGACAGCATAAGAGAGTATTATAGGAATCAGCTGCTGTGAGAAGCAGGCGGATACCAGAAGATCGGGGGTAGAGGCTTATGGAAATGGCGTCACTGCTTTTTCTTGAAATTTTTACTACCATTGTATATAAGTTAAGCTGTGATAAGCTTTTGGAAAAGCGAAAGATGAGCTGTGTAAAGCAGACATTGGTCTGGTGCGCTTTCTTTTGTCTTTGCAACGGTCTTACCTATGGCGGGGGTCTGCCCCCGGCGGTAAATGGGCTTATATTTATGGCAACGCTTTTGGCGGCGCTGGAGCTGCTCTATCAGGCATCCCACAGGCAAAAGCTGCTTCTTACGGCAGTATTTTATCTGCTGGGAGCAGGGGCGGAGGGAATCGCCTTCGCTGTGACAGCGTTACTTCTGCCCGAAAATGGCAGTGCAATGACATCCCTTTTGGTGTCAAAGCTGTTGTGGTTTGCGGCGGTAAGGGCAGTGCCTTTCCTCTGGAAAGGCTCAAGGGCCGCAGAACAGGTCAGTATGGCAGACTGGCTGGAAACCCTGATGATTCCCCTGTTCAGTGCAGTGATTGCAGTGTCTGTACTGGGAGAAGGAACAGAATATGGAAAGTGGGCTTATCTGCTTTCTATGATGCTATTGGTGGGAATCAATTTGCTTTCCTTTCTTTTGTATGAGAGAGTGCGGGAAAATTCGGGCAGGCAGGCCAGAATGGATTATCTGGAAAAGACGGTAGAGCAGTATTTGAGCATGTCAAAGGAGATGGGAAGCTATTATGAGGAGCTGCGGTATTTCAAGCATGATCTGAAGCAGCGCTATCTTTTGGAGCAGACATATCTGGAACAGAAAAATTACGGGAAGCTGCAGGAGAGCTATCAGGAAAGCCTGCAGATTTTAAATCAGGAAAAGCTGCTTTCAAGAACGGGGAATCCTTATATAGATAATATAGTAAACTATAAGGCTCTTTTGGCCCGAAAGGAAAATGTGAAGATGGAGGCAGAAATGTCTGTTGCCAGTGACGCAGCGTTTTCAGAGGCGGATGTATGCTTTCTTTTGGGAAATCTGATTGACAATGCCATTGAAGCGGCTGTAAAATCTCAGGATAAATCTGTGAGAATTTGTGTAAGGATGAAGGACGGCAATTTGTTCATAGACATAGAAAATACAAAAGAACCTTTAAGGAACGAGACGGCGGAGAAAAAGAGGACGCCGACTACCAAAGATAATCCTCGAGAGCATGGCATGGGACTTGCAATTATTCACAATATTGTAGAGAAATATCACGGAGAGCTGCAGATAAGGGAAGAAGAGCAGCGTTTTCGGGTTCAGATATGGCTTTTTGACATAGAGACGGCATAAGTCAAGGGAAACCAAAAGTGACAAGGAAACAGTCTTTTTCTTACAAAAAGGGAAAACAGGCGTCCTTTTTGTGATAAGATTTCTGTATCTACAGAGATAAGAAGGAGAGGGAAAAATGTTGTTACCATTTCATTATAAGGTTTACGAGAGCGCGCCCCTTGCAACCTTTGTGAATATTTTTTTGAAAATCATAGGAGTGTCGCTTTTAGTGGCGGGGATTCCCCTGTTATTTGAGGCGGATGGGCCTATCGCCATTGTGCTGGTGGCTGTGGGTGTGTGTTTTCTGATTTTGGGAAATGTGCTGGGAAATGTACTTGCCAGAAGAAAGGTAAAAAAGCTGTACGGGAAGGATGGAAGCAAGCTGAAAAAGCTGATACCCATGAAGGAGACGGTGACAGAGGAAAATGGTGTGAAAACGACCAAGACTGTTCCGGATATTGTGGAGGGGATGTTGAATCCGCCGGCAAAAATTACGATCTGCCGGGATAAGGGGCATTATGCAATGGCAGTGAAGATTGAATATTTTGTGAATCAGAAGCCGGTGGGCAAGCTTCGTATGAGAGAGACGGCCACGATACAAACCATGCAGGCGGTGAATACGGTCAGCGCGGTGCTGGGATCCGGAGATCTGGGAAAGCAGCTGGAATTTGTGGTGCGCCCAGGTGAGGAGGTTATCATTCATTATTCTGCCTACACCTTTATGGACATTGAAAGACACTAAAAGGGAACGCAGAATACTATTTAATTGCAGTCCGTTGATTTATATGCTATGATAATTAAGCACACAATTTTAAAATAGTGCGTGCAGAAAGTTGGTGCATCTTGAATAAGATAGAAATTGTTCAAAATATAATTCAAAAATCAGGAGGAATTGCAAAAACTTCTGATTTTATTTTGGCAGGGCTTAAAAATTATGATGTGGCAAAACTTTGTAAGGAAGGAGTTATAGAACGTATAAGACATGGTTATTATCAACTTCCAAAAAGTAAAGATATAACCGATGAACAACTAATTGCAACACTGCTTCCACAGGGGGTTATTTGTGTCGAATCTGCATTGTTTCATTATGGCTATAGTGACTTTGCTCCCCGTGAATGGTCCATTGCAATCCCTCGATCTATGTCAAGAACAGTAAGGCGGATGCAGGAAATTTCAATGAAAGCTTATTATATTCAAAAAGAATATATGGAACTTGGAAAAACAGTTGAAAATTTTAATGGCGTAGCTCTTCCGGTATATGACAGAGAACGCACCATATGCGACTGTTTTAAATATCGCACAAAGCTAGACAATGAGCTGTTTAATAAAGCGCTTAACGCTTATGCCTCTGATGAAAAGAAGAATTTAAGCAACCTTTCAAAGTATGCAAAAAGAATGCGGCTGTATGCAAAAGTCATGAATGTAATGGAGGTGCTGTTAAATGGTTGATATGGGAGCATCCGTGCTTGCACGCTTAAAAAATAAAGCAAAAGAAAGTGGGAGAAGCTATCTATGCAGAAAATCTGGTTTTGAAAGGCGGATTGTTTATCTATTCTGTTACAAATTTGAGATTAACAGCATTGCTCCTATTGCGATAGCAAAAAAATATGCAGGTATCGGAGCGGCCTTAATTGCCCGTATAAAAAACACACGTACTCCATTCAGCATTGATTTTGGCGTTGGTGATGTTATTGTTCCAAACCAGGAAAAACGAAGAATTCCAACGCAGCTTACAGACTTTGCGGCGCCAATGGTAAATACATATTCTATTGAAACAACTGTCGCGGAGAAATTGGACGCAATTCTAAGCTTAATGGAATTCTCCAGCAGAATGAAAGACTATTATGATATATACTATCTTGCAAATAAATTTGATTTTGAAGGCAAGATTTTGTCAGAAGCACTCCGAAAGACCTTTGTGAATCGTGAACACAATTTTACTCTTGAACAGTTTGAGCATACCGTGCTAAAAACAATAAAAGCCTTTTTGACAAAACCGTTTATGGCAGTAGTAAATGAAAAAGAGTTTGCTGAGAAATGGTCTGCTATTAACAGCGAGTGGATGTAAAGAAAGTGCAGGAGAAGTATTGTCTTTTTAGCGACCATACATCTTTTTCCCCGGATACGGTACAATAAATACAAATAAAAGCAAAAAAGCAAGATGCAACAGTTTACACAAATTGTTGCATCTTGTTTTTTACATTAAGTATATCGGTAAGTATCTATAAAACTTTAGTCTTTTTTAAATTTTCTTTTTTCTAATGGCTCTATTATTTTTTCCCATGTTAAAAGACCGCCGACAGAAAGACCGCGGTAAAAAGACAATATTTATATGGACAAAGGACGAAGGTTCCTACAAGGTGGTTTCCCGCAGCACGGCGTCCTTGTCGTCCTGTTCCAGGCAGAGATAGCGTTTTGTGATATTTAGAGAAGAATGATTAAACAGCACCATGATGACAATAGGATCCTTCCCTTGTTTCCAGGCATGGTAGCCGAAGGTTTTGCGCAGGGAGTGACAGCTGACAGTATCCTCAATGCCGACTCCATCCGCTGCCGCACTGATAATGCGGTATGCCTGAAAACGGGAAAGCGGCTGTCCTTCAGAGCGTGGACTGGGGAACAGATACGGATTTCCGGACTTATACATCCTTGTTTTGATCAGGACCTTACGGTATGCGGCAAGCATCTGACGGACACGGTCATTGAGAAAAATACGGTTTTCCTTGCCTGTTTTCCGCTCCCTGATTGTAATATGGGTCCTTACTTTTTTCCCGTTGTAGACGTTTTCGAGGGTAAGATGCAGGATATCGCTGATACGCAGTGCGGTGTTTAATCCCAGTATAATCAATGCGTAATTACGATAATCAGGTCTTTTGGTTTTGTAGTATTCCTTGAACTGCTCTAATTGCTTTCTGTCTCTGATTGGCTGTGTTGTACTCATATTTCTTTTCCCCTTCCCTGAATCCGGCATGAGTGCCGCTCCTTCGGCTCCGAAGCACCCGGACCAAAGCCCGTGAAATGTGCTTATCTTGAGAGTAATAGAAGCCGGGGGCAAATGCAACAGTTTGTGTAAAGTGTTGTATCCCGGGCAGAAAAAAAAAGGTATTGTCCTGCTGGAACGAAAGACCTGCAGGCACCGAAAACAGGGAGGTTTGGGACATGTTGCGGCTTACAATGGCACAGGAAGAGTATCTGATGATCGGAGAAAACGTGAAAATCGTATTTCTGGGGGGAACCGGAAGGCATATGCGGGTGATGATAGACGCCCCCAAGGAGATTAATATCGTCAGAAGCAATGTACTTGAGAAAAATAAAAAGCAGTCTCAAGAGTGAATCAGGTAATAACCGGATGAGAAGGCAAGGCGGTCAGGGCCCGGCGGCGGAGCGGACACATCCGGTTGCTACATAAAACAAGCAGCCATGGGCGCAAACGGATTTGCGCCAGGTAAAACCAAGGAGGTAAATTTTATGGTAGTACAACACAATTTAACAGCAATGAATTCCAACAGAATGCTGGGGCTGACAATGTCATCTCAGGCAAAATCCACCGAGAAGCTCTCTTCCGGCTATAAGATCAACCGTGCGGCAGACGACGCGGCAGGACTTTCCATTTCCGAGAAGATGAGAAAGCAGATCAGAGGTCTGACTCAGGCTTCCCTGAATGCACAGGACGGCATTTCCGCAGTGCAGACCGCAGAAGGCGCGCTGACAGAAGTGCACGACATGCTTCAGAGAATGAACGAGCTGGCAGTGAAGGCGGCAAACGGCACCAACAGCGAGGATGACAGACAGTATATTCAGGATGAGATTGACCAGCTGGTGACGGAGATTGACCGCGTGGCGGAAACAAC
>NZ_CALWMU010000071.1:0-7678 GCF_944382095.1 Candidatus Acetatifactor stercoripullorum | reverse complement strand
AATGTTTTCTATTTGCAATAAATATATCTCTGCTAATTCATGGTTCTCTTAACAACGGATAATTTGGTATTATCCTTCATTCCCCTCCCCCTTGCGTCCCTTCCCAAAAAAGGTTATGATATCTCAGAAGCCAATCTCGCTTAAAGCGTCAAAAGGAGTGTAAGAATGAACCTGCCTGTCAGCCTGAAGAAAGAAAACATAAAAAAATATAAAGCAGCCATCCCCTGTCTATATGCTTTTCTGCAAATTGCAGTGTTGTTTTTCTTAAGAAAATTCCTGCTGCTTACGGTTTACCAGACAGTGGCCGCCTATGCCGCCGTCTGTATGGCGGGGATCATCCTTTTGTTTTTGTCAGAGCGATTTCCGGGCGGCAGGAAGCTGTCCTGGAGGATGGTAAGCGACAGCTATCTGATGTTCTGGAGCGGAATTCATGGAGTAATTGTGCTGGGTTTTTTGACCTGTGGGACATACTACCTGACGCTTACACAGGTGACCATTGTGCAGATTGTAAATCTGTTCCTTGGAGCGGCGTTGTACTGGTTTTTCTATCTGGTTACCGGCAGACCGGTAACCGCTGTGGGAATCGGGAATCTGATGATCGGGCTGCTTGGAACGGCAAATTATTATCTGATGAGATTCCGGGGAGCGCCTCTTTCGCTGGGAGACTTTAAATCTGCAAAAACAGCGGTAAACGTGGTGGGCAATTACGATTTCACGCCGGATGGGATGCTGGTGTTTGGACTGATAGATCTGCTTTTGTGGTATCTTGTGTGGAAATTTGCATTTGCGAAAAGCAAGAGCAGACGTTTTCATCCGGTGTCTGTGGCCGTTACAGCTGTTGTTGTCTGCGGGTGCATTGCTCTTCCTGTTATGAGGTTTGACAGGATATATGCGCAGACGAATCAGTTTTCCCAGGATACCTATCTTGCCACATTGCTGTCGGAAATTATGGGGAGCACTCAGAGCCTGCCGGAGGATTATTCTCTGGATGAGGTACGCCGGATCATAGAGGCATATGAGGAAGACCAGAAAGTACAGGGAAATGAGGAGGAAGACGATATTTTAGGGACGGATGAAAACTCCTCAGTTATGGAATTTCCCAATATTGTGGTGATCATGAACGAGGCATTCAGTGATCTGCGCGTGCTGGGAGATTTTGAGACTACGGAGCCGGTGCTGGAATATTGGGATTCTATTCAGGAGAATGTAATCCGTGGCTTTGCCAATGTGTCCGTCCTTGGAGGAAACACGGCAAACTCGGAATATGAGTTTCTCACCTCCGATTCCATGGGAGCATACAGTGCCGCAGTGCCCTATAACTCTTATTTTTCCAGTGGGGATGCTTATCCGGGCCTGGTTTCCAACCTGAAGGAGCTGGGCTATGAGACGGTGGCCTTTCACCCTTATTTGTCCAGCGGCTGGAACCGCACTCAGGTATACCGGGCCATGGGGTTTGATCAAATCCTGTTTTTGGAGGATGTAGAGGAGGAACTGGACACATTGCGCATTTATGTCAGTGACCGAGGTGATTACTCCTATCTGCAGACCTATTTTGATCAAAAGGAAGAAGGAGCCCCTCTGTTTTTCTTTAATGTGACTATGCAGAATCATGGGGGGTATACCTATAGTGGAGATAACTTTGAAACTACCGTGCAGCTTGCCGGTGAAATGCAGGGGGAATATCCTCAGGCGGAGCAGTATCTAAGCCTTATGCGGGAAAGCGACAAAGCCCTTGAGGAGCTGCTTGCTTATTTTGAGCAGTATCGGGAGCCGGTGGTTGTGGTGGTATTCGGGGATCATCAGCCCAATCTTGAGGAAGGCTTTTATCAGGCGGTAACGGGACAGGCTTCGGCTCAGTGGGATTTAGGAGAGGTAAGTCTCAATTATCTTGCCGGCATTCTGCTCGGGCAGCTGGGGCTGCCCATGAGCGAATATCAGCAGTACGTGATGGAGCTGTATGAAAGCCTGCCGGTGATAAGCAGTCTGGGAATCAAGACTGCAGACGGCGCACTGTATGCCAAGGGAAGTGAAGAGTACGAGAATCTGATAAGAGATTACCGTCTGTTGATTTACCATCACACGGCGGATGGGGAAAATCGGCTGGAGGATTTTTTTGAAATAGCAGGGGACTAAGCTTCCTCCACCTCCATAAAGTTTCTGGGGTGCCTGTGAAATAAAATGTCTTTTTGCTTTATATTGGATACATAGGTATAGATTTCGGTGGTGCTGATGGAGCTGTGCCCCAGCATCCGCTGGATATAACGGATGTCTACATCCTGCTCTAAAAGAAGTGTTGCGAAGGAATGACGGAACATATGAGGGGTGATATGCTGCTCTATTCCTGCAAGTCTTGCGTAATGCCGGATCATAAATCTCACCGACTGATCGGACAGCTGTTTTTTGCGCCTGTTTACAAAAAAGCATCCGGCAGAAGAAATTTCCGGGGCGAAGGCGTTCTGATAGGAGGCCAGGGCAGAGAGCACTGCCGGATTCCCGATCTGCAGGATTCTTTCTTTGGCGCCTTTGCCGTAAATACGGACGGTTTTTTCCTTCAGGTCGATATGCTGGGGCTTTAGAGAGCAAAGCTCGCAGATGCGCATTCCCGTGGCGAAAAGCAGCTCAAGCACCGCTACATCCCGGATGCGGCAGCGTTTCTGATACTGGGTGTGAGCGGTTTTCCTTTGACGGTAGGCCTCCGACAAAAGAGCCTGCACGGAATGAAAAGGGATGGTCTTTGGCAGAAGCCTTGCCTCCCGAAAACGGATGTCCAGCTTGTCAAAGGGATTTTCGGAAAGAATTTCCCGATAGGAGAGGTAGCGGAAGAAAGCTTTTAAGCTGGCCACCTTTCTCTTTGCGGTTTTGGGCTGGTATTTTCTGTGGAGCATGGTGATGTAGGCGTCTACCGGCTCCCGTTCATAAAAAGTAAGAGCGTTGTCCATACTGCGCTCGTATTGGGTCAGATCGATACGGTATGCTTTCAGCGTCTTGGGATCAAGATGCTTTCTGTACTGGCAGTAATCCAGGTATTCTTCCAGGTAAAGGTTCAAAGCTTTCATCATTTGTATCCTCCGTGTTTTTGTCCTATTATGAGGGGAAAGGGGGAAATTGTCCATTCTTCCCGCAAAAGCTCCTCCGCCCTTTACATTGCCCTTTCCCTGTCTTATAATAGAGACACTACAAAAACGGCGTGATAAAGGGGAGGTTTCAGTGGAAAATTTTATACCTGCCATAAGAACAGACCGATTGAGGGAAATGAAGGGGTATGACGAGCGGAATTATTCTTTTATCGACAGAGCTTCCTATCGGATTATAGAGAAAATCCAGACGCTGCAGGAGGGCTGTGAGGCTTTCTTCGGGGTGGAAGCCACACAGAATGACGTATATTTTTATTTGATAGACAATCAGGCCAATACCTATTTGTCTATCTATGAAATTTATCAGCTTCTTTTGGAGATTTCCCGCAGAGAAGGGATGCAGTTCGTGGTTAACGCCTTAAAAAAGCAGCTGCGTCTGAAAATCAGAAGGTCCCCCGATCCGAAAAAGAAGGAGGAGTGGCTTCATCAGCAGGAATTTGAGTATCGGGGAATCCGGTATCACATCAGGGAAACGGTAGACCCGGGCCGCTGTGGAGAAATTGAAATTCCTGATATGGATTTCAAAATATCCTACAGGAAGCTCTTTGTGCTGATCAATCTGATTCAGGAAAAGAGCAACGCCCTGTTTTTAAGGGGCGGACAGAATAAAAAATATGCCGACGGCATTCTGCGGCTGTTTGTGGTTTTGCTCTCAAAGCATGAAGAGATTCCTCTTTTGACCGGACTGGGCTGGAGGTACGATGCAGGCTCGGATCAGTTTTTGTTTCAGCCGCCCGGGGCGGAGAACGAACGAAATAAGCGGAAATATTATTTGACGAAGCAGGAGTTTGATACTATAATGAAGTAAAGAATCCTAGTATTCGTCGAGGACGAAGTATTTCTAAAGAGTTTATGGAGTGGAAAAAGTGCAAACTGAACGTCAGGCGCGCTTTTCCGCTCGCACGCCTATGCTCGCGGAGCTTGCCTGGCGTTCAGTTTACTCTTTTACCACTGTAGGATTCTTTTTTTTATGCTGTGCAAAAGAATGTCTTTTATTCTTTGCGCGCGGGAGAAAAGATTGATAATTAAAATTTTCAATCCGGAATTTGTGCTGCCGCACAAAGTTCCTTCTGGTTACAAAGCCGCTCACGCGGCAGAATGAGAGGAACCATGGAATATACCTTGCTGGATAAAATCACCATCACTCGTCCCATCCTTTTTTTATGCGGACCTTATTATGAAAAGAGCAACAAAAGCGACAGACGGGTGATTTTGCAGAACATGCTGTATGACACCTACAAAAACAAATACCTGCCCTTGGTTATAGATGATTTCCTCACGGAAAAAAATATACGGGATGACAACATCAGCATTCAGATTATGGAAGAAATCTGCGCTGCGGTGTCCTATAAAACGTATATTTTCCTGGATACCATGTCATCAGCCACAGAGCTTGGAATTTTTGCAAACAGCGCCTATGTGAACGAGATCAGTGTGTTTGTCCCTAAGGCCAGCGATATTTATAACCGCAAAAACGTGGGATACTTTGTGCATGATGTGGTGCTGAAAAAGCATGAGGACAGGGTGAAATGCCTGGAATACAGGCCGGGGCTGGAGAGAAAGGCTCTGGCCACGGATTATGTGGTGGAGCATTATAAATTTGTAAACGACAGCCTGCCTTCAAACCTTGCAAGGCACATCAAGGAGGATCCCATTTTCGGGCAGGAGGATTCTCATCCCATCAATCTGAGGGAGGACGATGTTGTCATACCCCAGACGCCCTATCAGATCTGCTGTCAGAGAAAGGGAAACAACCTTACGGTGAGCATTTCGCTGCGGCTTTTGTTTTATGTGACAGTGTCCATTATTTCTCATGAGTATAAAACCTTTCTCCAAAGCGGGGATGAGGATTTTTCCAAGTTTGATATTGACGATATTGTGGACAAGGTGAACCAGTGCATTAAAAATTTTATTTCCGGAAAGACTGGGAAGGATCTGTCCGCCTGTGTGATTGCAAAGCTGAACACGGTTCTGCAGGAGGAAGAAAGAACTCTGGTCTATCACATTGCAAAATTTGTCCATGTGTACTATCTGTATTCCCAATTTCACAGGTTCTATCTGGTGGAAAAGCCGCTGGGTAATGTTGTGGACAAGATTGCAGTGGGAAACCATCCCTATACTTTGTGCGGCCTTAAGGAAAAGGATATCACGCTTTTGGAAAAAATCCAGGCCGATCAGGAGAAGTATTTTGAACAGATAATCGTTAGAAAAAACAAAAAGAAACGTGAAATTATAAAATACAGGGAAGACAAAAACGGAGATCAGGCCAGAGAACTGCATAACCGGATGCTTCAGGGCATACTGGAGTATTACACGGCAAATCAGGCTTCCTACGCTTACCGACGGGGACGGGGAATCAAGCAGTGCGTGCAGCAGCATCTGGACGGCGTAGATTTTATGAAATACGACATCCGTAAATTTTTCAACAGCATTGGTCTGGAAAAGCTCGCCAAATGCTTTGGGGCGGCCCTCAAAATCGACGAAAGATTTTTTAAGGAGCTTTACAGGATGCTGGGCAGCTGCTTTTATCATGGGACGCTGCCGCTTGGGCTTGTGCTGTCTCCGATTTTATCGGATATTTATATGAATGAGTTTGACCGCAGGGCGGAAGGCTTTTTTTCCTCTCTGGGATTTACCTATACCCGGTACGCGGACGATATTCTGGTCTCCGCAAAAGAGGTTATGGAGGAAGAAGCCAAGGAGAAAGCGGAGGAATTTGTGGAGCGGGAGCTAAAAAGGCTTTCCCTGTCCATAAACAGGGAAAAGGTGCGAAAGGCCCGCTTGGAAAAGCAAGGGGATCAAATCCGCTATGTGGGGCTTTACATTGTCAGGGGAGAAAAGGAGAATTTTATCACCGTTGGCAAATCCTATGCTTATGAGACCGCCCGGGAATGCCTTGATTACTTTCACAAGGTACGCCGCCTGCTTGTGGAGGAGCTGCCCGCCGCAGAAAAGGAAAAATTAGAGAAAGACACCTTTTTTGAGAGACGGATTCTTTTGGGAAAGCTGGGCTTTATGGAGCAGATGGAAGGGCAGAGAGGCATTGACCGGGTGGAGGCCAGGCTGAAGGTCCACGGTTTAAGCATATTGGAGATTTAGGAAGCCCATTAAAATCAAAAGGAGAGTATTCATGAAGCAGACCAAATCACAAAAATGGATGAATATAGGCTTTTTTATGCTGCTGCTTCTCGGGGCCTCGGCGGTAACCCTGATTTTGTTTCACAGGCAGACCCTTGGAAGTCCGGAAAGCTATCATTCGGATATGAAGGCTTATATATTGGAAATGCAGGGACTCGACAGCGGCTACAGCTTTCCCTACCCTGTTTTTTTTAAGTTTGCCGCATTCCTGCACCTGTTTGTGGGGCCGGAATTTGCGGTGGCCCTGGCCACCATGCTGTCAAACAGCCTGGCTATGGTGATTGTGAAGCTGATTCTGGATCATCTGCTGCTTGCGGATCTCCAGGCGTTTTTTGCAAAACAGAAATGGCTGGCGGGAGCCTTGCTGAGCCTTCTTTCCATCTCTTTGTTTTTTATTTCCATGCTGTATCCGCCCCCGGGAATCTACCTTCCGGGCATCAAATACAATTATCTGGGGGTTTTTACTGCAAATCCTTTTCATAATGCAACCTATATGGCGGCCCGGCCCTTTGCCATTCTTTCCTTTTTCTGGTTTGCCAGGCTGCTGGAGCGCTATGAGAAGGGCTGGAAGGAGCAGAAAAAAGATTATGCGTTGTTTTCTTTCTTTCTCCTGGCGGCTACCATGACCAAGCCAAGCTTTACTATCGTGCTTGTGGGAGCTGCGGGATTGATTATGGTATGGCGTATGATAAAAAGCCGGTTCCGCAATTTTATTCCCACGCTGCAGCTGGGTCTGTGCTTTGTCCCTACCTTTCTGGATCTGCTGTATCAGTACAGGGGCGTCTTTGTGCCCGATGAAGGAGAGGAAGGGGGCCTGGGCTTTTGCTTTGGCAGCGTATGGAGGCTTTACTGTGATAATATTTCCCTTGCGGTCTGTCTGGCGGTGGGCTTTCCGCTGGTTGTGCTGTTATGTAATTTTAAGGAGCTGAAGGAAAATACATTGTACCGTTTTTCCTGGCAGATCTATGGGATGAGCTTTGTCATGGCGTTTTTCCTGTACGAAAAAGGCTTTCGGGAAGTAGATTTCAATTTTTCCTGGGGATATATGTATGGAATTTTCTTCAGCTTCCTGGCGGCTCTTCCGGTGCTGGTTCGTGCAACTATAGCAAAGAAGCGTCCTTTTCTTCTCGCGGTTCAGTGGGGGGCTTATTTGTGCCATGTGGTCTGCGGACTGTATTATTTTTGGGGAATATTCCAGGGGAAAATGTACTATTAGCCCGTGCTGCAGTCCGCTCAGCCCGCGCCCGTGCTGCAGCCCGCACAGCCCGCGCCCGCGCCGCAGCCCGCTCAGCCCGCGCCCATTCGCAAAGCCGCACCTGCGGTGCTTTCCCGCTGCTTCGCAGCTTGCTTTGCTCATAGTCGGGCGCTTAGCTCATAAGAGGATAATCTCTGTGCATTGTGTGCAA
>NZ_CALWMU010000070.1:0-8296 GCF_944382095.1 Candidatus Acetatifactor stercoripullorum | reverse complement strand
AACTGCAAAGGGACAGGGTGTACGGTTTACGCCGACGTTCTGGAAGAATATATGTTAAACGCCATTCGTGATAAGCTGTCCGAGTTTAAGAAGCTGTCCGACGAAAAAGAAAACCAATCCACACCTAAAGTATCTAAGAACAAAATCCGTTTGGCACAGATAGACGAGGAAATCAACGACCTGCTTTCCAAAGTAGGAAGCGCAAATTCTATCCTGATGAAGTACATCAATGACAAGGTTTCCGAGTTAGACGCAGAACGCCAGACCTTGCAGGAAGAAATCATATCCCTTACCTGTTCTAAGACAGAAAGCAAAATGGGACAGATAACCGACCATGTGAAAAAATGGCAGGACATTTCCTTTGAGGATAAGCAGGCGGTTGTGGACGCTTTAATCAAAGTTATCAAGGTGGCAAACGGGAATATTGAAATCACATGGAAAATCTAAGGCGGTTATAGCCGCTGTCATTTTTGAGGTAAATTCACTTCAATCTTCCCGTTTCGGTGAGGCGCTGCGCATCACACAGGATAAGCTTAACAGCAAAAACTTTTATGCCTTCAATCCCGGCTTTGACATGTGTGAAAACTGTAATTAAGGGATGGCAGCAGCATAAAGACAAACTTTTATGGTGTCAGGGTCCGGCCATGTGCCGGACCACTGGCAGTGTGGGCGGATTCGCGCTAGAACACTTCCTATAATATGCTGCGGTAGAGCAGAAGACCCGCTCCATTTATGACAATATTCTTTCCTTTAGGCCTGGCGTCAGCTTTTCTGACAGAAAAAGGCCGACAATCAAAAGACCGGGGAAAATGACGGCGGTCAGAATCCCTATATTTAAGCTGTTATTGAAATGCCCGGATATCAGTCCCACATAGGTAGGGCCGCCCAAGCAGCCAAGGTCTCCCGCAAGGGCTAAAAGTGCAAACAGCAGGGTGCCGCCTCTTTTCAGGGAAGCAGATGCAATGCTGAAGGCCCCCGGCCATAGGATTCCTACGGAAAAGCCGCAGATACCGCAGCCCAAAAGGCTTAACAGGGGAAGGGGTGAGAGGGAGATCAGCAGGTAGGAGCCGATACAAAGCATACTGCACAGCAGCATGGCCCGCTGCAGCTGGATTTTTTCTCCGTATTTTCCGTAGAGAAGTCTTGCGCTGCCCATCATGACGGCAAAAAACATGGGACCTGCCAGGTCGCCCACGGTTTTGCTGACATGGAGACCCTGTTCTGCGAAGGTGGAGGCCCACTGGCTGACGGCCTGCTCGCTGGCTCCCGCGCAGAGCATCACCAGCAGCATAACCCAGAACACCGGCTTTTGGGTCAGCTCTTTTAAGGAGTATCCGGCGTCCCCGCTGGAAATTAAGGGCAGAATAGGCGCCTTTGCAAACAAAATCAGATTGCACACCGGCAGCAGTGCCCATAAAAGAGCAAGTATTCTCCAGTTTTCAATGCCAAAGAGCTGGAAGAAAAGAGTGGAAAAAAGCACTACCCCCACATGGCCCCAGCAGTAGAAGGAATGCAGCAGGCTCATTGCCTTTTCCTTGTTGGCGGAGGGAAGAGCCTCTACAATGGGGCTGAGCAGCACCTCAAGGAGCCCGCCGCCTACGGCGTAAACGATTACGGACAGTAAAAGTCCTATAAAAGGAGAGGACATCTTATCCGGCAGTATGGTCAAAAGCACAAGACCTGCGGCAGCAAAGACATGGGCTAAAATGGCGGAAGCCTTATAGCCGATCCTGTCGATAAAGCCTGCGGACAAAAGATCCACTGTCAGCTGAATGCCAAAGTTTATTGTGATCAGCATGGTGATGCGTGACAGGGAAATTCCGTAGGTATTGTGAAAGGTCAAAAATAAAAGAGGGGCAAAATTATTGACGATGGCCTGTATGATATATCCGATAAAACAGGCGGCCATGGTTTTTCTGTAGTCCGGCTGCATAGAAGTCTCCTTTCTTACTCATCCACGCTATTGTATCACAAGTGAAAAAGAAATGCTTGTAAAAAATAGGGGAGGAAGGCTACAATAAATAGACAGCCTGCACAATGGATTTATATAAGATACAAACAGGATACAAAAAAGAGGTAAATCATTGCAGGAAGTGACAGCATCAGGAAAGACAAAAAAGGTACAGAGGAGCGGGGATTATGCTAAAGATTTTGATCGCGGAGGATGAGGAGCCTATTGCGAATCTGATCAGGATGAATCTAAATCGGGCGGGGTATCAGTGTATATGGGCCCCGGACGGAGAGGAGGCAGCCGACAGGATGGCAAAGGAGCCCTTTGATCTGATCCTCCTTGACATTATGCTTCCAGGCATCAACGGCTATGAATTGATGGAATATGCAAAGGAGCTGGGAATGCCGGTGATTTTTCTGACGGCGTTAGGAAACACGGAGCACAAGGTAAAGGGGCTTAAAATGGGGGCGGATGATTATCTCACAAAGCCCTTTGAGATTGTGGAGCTTTTGGCGAGAGTGGAGGCCGTTCTGCGCAGATACCACAAGACGGAAACCATTCTGGAGGTGTTTGACGTGGTCATTGACACGTCGTCGCGGACGGTTCTGCAAAACGGGACGCCCATAGCCCTTACCATGAAGGAATTTGACTTGCTTTTGCTGCTGGCCAGAAACCGGAATATCGCCCTTTATCGGGAGACCATATATGAAAATGTGTGGGGAGGGGAATATCTGGGACAGAGCAGAACAGTGGATCTGCACATTCAGAGGCTGAAAAAGAAGTTAAAGTGGGAGAATGAGATCACGGCGGTTTACAAGGTGGGCTATCGATTGGAGGCATAGATGAGATTTGCAGACAAGCTGTTTTTTGCAACCACGGCTCTGCTTGCGTCAGCCTTTGCCGTATTTGGAATCTGGATGGTGTCCTCTTATTTTCAGAATATATTGAACCGGGAAATTGAACGTTCAGATACGGAGAGCAGAATGTTCCAGTATCTGTTTGAGATGGCTTATCAATCTGCGGATGAGTACGGCGAAGAATATGCGGTGGTCAGGACAATAGACAGTATCATGGACAGCGTGGAAAAGGAAGGGCGCAAATGCTTTGTGACAGATGAGGAGGGCAATTTTTTCTACGGTGAAGAGCTGGCGCAGGAGACTTCTTTTCCAGAGATACTGGCGGGCATACAGGGGGAGATGCGGGAGGAGGATACCTATGCCTACGGCATCCGCCGCTTTAAAGAGGGCTATTATCTTTTCAATGTGTGCAAGGGAACTGCCGGAGAGGGCTTTTATTATCTGGGAATGTGCATGGAGCTTACGGATATTTACAAGGACAGGCAGCTTTTGTTAAACAGGTATCGGCTGGCGCTGATTTTATTGGTGGTTGTGGGAGGCGGCTTTATTTACGTGATTTCTCGTTACATGACAGGCCCCATCAGGCGTCTTGGATATGTGGTACGCTGTATTTCTGAGGGAGAGTATGAAAAGAGGGCGCATTCCATGCCAAGGGACGAGGTGGGGGAGCTGGCGGAAAGCTTTAATGTGATGGCGGACCGGCTGGTGGAGCAGATGAAGGAAAAGGAGCTTAAGGCAAAGCAGCAGGAGGATTTTACGGCGGCCTTTGCCCACGAGCTGAAAACGCCCCTTACTTCCATCATCGGATATGCAGATATGCTAAATTCGGTAAATTTGTCCGAGGAGGAGAAAAGAGAGGCGTACTTTTATATTTACAGTCAGGGAAAAAGACTGGAAAGCCTTTCCCACAAGCTTTTGGAGCTTGTGAGCATGGAAAAACAGGATATGATAAGAAAGCCGGTATCCACAAGAAAGCTGGAGCAGAACCTGCGCACGGCCATGCGTCCGGTTTTCTCGGCGAAAAAGATTCACGGGAAGATCGCATTGGAGAAGGGAACGATTCTGGGAGATTATGAACTTCTTTTGTCGCTTTTGTACAATCTTTTGGATAATGCGGTCAAAGCGGTTGAGGAGGGCGGCTTTATCCTCCTGAAGGGAAGCCTGCTGGCGGAGGGCTATGAGATAAAGGTGGTGGATAATGGAAGAGGAATTCCGCCCAGGGAAATCCATCGTATCACGGAGGCTTTCTATATGGTGGATAAATCCCGTTCCAGAAAGGAGGGAGGAGCGGGAATCGGCATGGCTCTGTGTAAAAAAATCATCTCTCTGCATGGAGGTGTGTTAAAGATAGACAGCCGTCTGGGAGAGGGGACAGTGATCAAAGTCATGTTTCCGATTGCAACTTTTTCTTAAATGTTATATAATAATCTACAAATTGCGACGGAAAGGGCGGGAAAAGGTTGGAAGCAGAAGGTTGTGAGAAACTTCTTTTGGAAGCGGTGAATGGAGACAGCAGGAAGGAGCGCATCTCCATCGACGATGCCTGGGGCAGAGTCTGCGCGGAAACGGTGTATGCTCCCTTTATGGTTCCGCCTTTCCCTAAGTCCGCCATGGATGGATATGCGGTCAAGGCGGAGGAAATAAAAAATGCAGCCAGAGAATGTCCGGTGAAGCTTACTGTAGCAGGTGAGCTGTGCGCCGGAGATTTTGCGTTATATGACAGAAAGCCCATGACGGCGGTAAGGGTCATGACAGGCGCTCCTGTGCCGGAGGGCTTTGACGCTGTGGTGCGGCAGGAGGATACGGATTACGGGCAGGAAACGGTGTCTGTGTATCGGCCTGTGGCTCCTTATACCAATTACTGTAAGGCGGGAGAGGATATCACAGAGGGACAGTGTGTGGTGGAAAAGGGCGCCAGGCTTACGTCTGTGCATATCGGCCTGCTTGCCAGCATGGGGTTTGCGTATGTGGAGGCAGTAAAGCCCTTTCAAACAGCGGTGATTGCCACAGGCTCTGAGCTTTGTGCGCCGGGAGAAAAGCTTGGGCCCGGTCAGATTTATGACAGTATTTCCCATATGCTGTGCTCCTCCATACGCAGGGAGGGGCTTGCCCTTTCGGGCGCATGGATTTGTGCGGATGAAGAGGAGCTTTTCCTTTCCCGCTTAAGGGAAGCCTGTTCGAAGGCAGACGTGGTGATTACGGTAGGAGGCGTTTCCGTAGGCAAAAAGGATATTGTTCCTCTTGTGTTAAAAAAACTGGGGGCACGGGAAATTTTCCGCGGAGTGGATATACAGCCGGGGACGCCTACCATGGCGAGCATTTTGGGCGATACGGTAATTTTGAGCCTGTCGGGGAACCCTTATGCGGCGCTGGCTCACTTTCAGCTTTTTTTCTGGCCCTTGGCGGCAAAGCTTATGGGGAGCAGGGATTTCCTTCCCCGCAGGGAGACGGCGGTATTTTCAGGAGAATATGCAAAGGTAAACAAGAGACGGCGCCTTTTGAGAGCTTTGGCCGCAGAGGGGCATGTGGAGCTTCCTTCCGGGATTCATGCTTCCTCTGTGATCCATAATCTGGCGGACTGTAACTGCTTTATAGATTTGGAGGCGGGCAGATGCCTTCATCAGGGTGATACGGTAAAAATCAGATATTTCAAGGGGGAATGACAGGGATGAAGCTAAGCGTTGGCATCCTTGCAGGCGGCAGAAGCAGCCGGATGGGCAGCAATAAAGCGCTGCTTACCATAGAGCATAGACGGTTTTTGGATAAGATTGCAGAAGAGATGAGCGCCTTTGACCAGGTGCTTGTTTCTGCTGCGCACAAGGAGGATTATCCTGAATGTGGATTTCCTGTAGTGGAGGATGTGCATAGAGACATTGGCCCCATAGAGGGAATTTATCAGGTGATAAAACATGCTTCCAACGAGTATGTTTTTGTCTGTGCTGTGGATATGCCCAATATATCCAGGGCGCTGGTCTTATATCTGGCGGAGTTTATCTGCTCTGATTACGACTGCTATGTGCTTACGGACGAGGACAGAATCCATCCCCTGTGCGCTATTTATTCCAAGAAGGCGCTGCCTGCCCTGGAAAAACTGATTCAGGAGAAAAACTACAGGCTTCGGGATATTTTTCGTCTGGTTCCCACAAAATATATCCGGCTGGAGACCAGCTGCTTTTCCAAAAAGACGGTAAAAAATGTCAATACACGTATAGAGTACCAAAAAATCGTGCTTCCGGTGACCTTCTGTGTCAGCGGCTGGAAGGACAGCGGAAAAACAGGGCTTATCATAAAGCTGATTAATGAGTTTATCAAAGCAGGCTATACTGTGGCGGTGATCAAACACGACGGCCATGCGTACTCGATGGACCATAAGGGAACCGACACTTACAGGTATGCCGAAGCGGGAGCCAGAATGAGCGCTATTTTTTCTGATGAGGGATACGCCGTGAATTATGCCGGCACAAAGACCCTTACGGATATGCTGGCCCTGGCCCAGGGAGAGGGCGATATTATCATAGTGGAGGGAGAAAAAAGCTGCAGCCTGCCCAAGGTGGAGGTGCGCAGGCGTGAGACGTCCTTAGAGCCTGCCTGCAGCGCGGATACCCTGATCTGTATTGCAACGGACGCCTGGGAGGATACCAGGGCGGAGTGTCCGGTACATGACTTAAACGATATACGGTCCATTTTCAAAAGCATTTGCGATTATTTTGGATTGGAGCGGACGTAAATGAAGCTGATAAAAACAGAAGATGCCGTGGGACATGTGCTGTGCCATGACATGACGCAGATTATCCCGGGAGTGATAAAGGATGCAGTGTTCCGAAAGGGACATGTGGTGACTGCCGAGGATATTCCTGTGCTGCTTTCCATGGGCAAAGAGAATCTTTATGTGTGGGAGAAAAAGGAGGGTATCCTGCACGAGGATGAAGCGGCGGAAATATTGCGTGATATCTGCATGGGCGATCATATGCAGGCAGGCGAGCCCAAGGAGGGAAAAATTGAGATAAGGTCAGAGATGGACGGACTTTTCAAGGTGGATACGAAAAGGCTGAATGCGGTCAACGCCTTGGGAGAGATGATGATTGCCTCCAGGCACGGAAACTTCCCCGTAAAGGCGGGAGACAAGCTGGCGGCTACAAGAATCATCCCTCTGGTGATAGAGCAGGAGAAAATGGAGGCTGCAAAAGAGGCGGCGGGAGAAAAACCGCTGTTTTCGCTGCTGCCCTTTACAAGAAAAAAGGCTGGATTGATCGTTACAGGAAGCGAAGTAAAAAAAGGGCTGGTTGAGGACTCCTTTGGACCGGTGGTGAAAAAAAAGCTTGCAGAGTACGGCGTCTCGGTGCTGTGGCAGGCTTACCCCGGGGACGATGGGGAGACTATTTCGGATACCATTGCAGACTTTATCGGACAGGGGGCGGAGCTTGTGCTCTGTACGGGCGGAATGAGCGTAGATCCGGATGATAAAACGCCGGGAGCTATCCGCCGGACAAAAGCGCGCATTGTGTCCTACGGTGCGCCTGTGCTGCCCGGAGCCATGTTTCTGTTAGCCTACTATGAGACCGGAAAGGAACAAATTCCCGTGATGGGACTTCCCGGCTGTGTAATGTATGCCGGAAGAACAATTTTTGATTTAGTGCTTCCCAGAGTGCTGGCGGGAGAAATTCTGGAAAAAGAGGACTTAAGCACATATGGAGAGGGAGGACTCTGCCTTGGCTGCAGGGTGTGCACCTTCCCCAACTGCGGCTTTGGGAAATAATAGGCGTTTGCGAAACTCGCTGACAAAGTCACGAACCTGGTCATAATAACCAAAAACGGGTTCCGAAGCGGTGGCTCGTCACCGTTATTTTGGTTATTACGCCCAGTTTCTGATACCAGGGAGCGAGTTTCGCAATTATCTGAATTAAAAAAGGAGGAAGGATGAGCGGATTAACCCATTTTGATGAACAAGGAAACGCCGTTATGGTGGATGTGACGGACAAACCGGTGACGGACAGAATGGCGGCGGCCTGTGGAAGCATACGGGTAAGCAGGGAGGTTTTTGAGGCCATAAAGAATGGAACGGCCAAAAAAGGCGATGTTCTGGGAACCGCCAGAATTGCCGGAATTATGGCTGCAAAAAAGACCTGGGATATCATCCCTTTGTGCCATCCGCTTCCTCTGACAAAAGTAACCGTTGATTTTACACTTGAGGAGGAGACCCTCAGCGTGAAAGCTGTCTGCACGGCAAGGCTGTCGGGGCGCACGGGTGTTGAAATGGAGGCCCTGACCGGCGTAAGCGCCGCCTTGCTTACGATTTATGATATGTGCAAGGCCATGGATCGGGGGATGGAAATTGAGAAGATTCATCTGCTGGAAAAGGCAGGTGGAAAGAGCGGACACTACTTGAGGACTTCTCCCTTTTAAGAAGAGGAGATAGTGTGAAAGAAAGTAGAGGAAAACCGTAAATTGGCACACTTGAATAAGCTGTCTAAAGCAGGCAACTTTTTGA
>NZ_CALWMU010000069.1:0-9071 GCF_944382095.1 Candidatus Acetatifactor stercoripullorum | reverse complement strand
CTCACTTATTATTATAACAGGGAAAGGTTACAATTCAGTGACTGCTTTCGTTAAAAAATGCTCTAAGCCGCATCTCTAACCATGAGAAAAATCATGATTAGGAAACCGCTTAGAGCATTTAAAGTCAAGGGGTCAGGTCACTGCCAAAATAGAGACCGCCGTATAAATCCTCGTATATTACCTTAGAATGGAAGGCTGTCAGCCGATCATTTTTATCAAAATACTCAATACTTAAAACATCCACAGAATTGGGATTTCTGCCAGAGATATCTCTGTCTTTCCCCTGGGCGGGAAAATAAGAAAGCTCTCCTCCCCCATCCAGGAAATGACCGCTTAAAGAGCCGTTTAAACAGGTGATTTTACAATAGTCCGTTTCTTCTCCTTTTAGATAGGTTAATTTATATCCACTTCCATAAGGGTCTGGTGTAATGAAAACCTCACCATAGCGGGAGGCGGCAGATATCGGCACTGTAAACGGGGAAGCAGCAGCATTCTCATTGGCTTCCTCAGCAGGCAGTCTGTCAGGTTTGACTGCATCTAAGGATATCTGGGCCGTACTGAGGAACAGAGAAAACAAAATGATCCATACAGTGTTCATTTTAGGTACCTTCACACTTCAATTTTCTTACAGCAGGCCAATGCCAGGGAGCCCGGCCCAATATGGCAGGCAATGCTTAAGGGCAGCGGATCCATCCAAATATCGTAACCCGGAAACTGAGCGGCTGCCTCTGCCCGGAATACCTCGGCAGCCTCCTCATTATGAGTGTATGCCATCTGCAGCCAGATGCCTTTTTCCTCGGTAAAACCGCCGAAGCGGTTCACAATATCGTTTCGAATGGCATTTATCATAATACTTTTGCCCTGATTGGTGGTTCGTGCCTTTGCAAAGGCGTCCAGCTTTTCTCCTTGAATGGTAAGAACCGGCTTGAGCTTCAGCATGGTTCCTATTGCAGCTGCGGCGGGCGTAATTCTTCCGCCTTTTTTCAAATAGTACAGGGTATCCAGCATAATATAAATGCTGCTGTTGAATTTGTCTGCTTCCAGAAATTCTTTGATCTGGGCTGCAGACATACCCTTCTGCATCAAAAGTCTGGCATCCAATACCGACTGGCGCAAGGTAACGGAAATCCGTTGATTATTCACCACATGAACCCTGCCGCCATACTCCTTAGCCAGCATCATGGCGCTTTCACAGGAGCCGGACAGCCCGCTGCTCATGGGAATGTGAAGCACTTCATCGTAATCCTTCAAAAGCTTGTCCCAAAGATTCATAACTGATTCGGGTGAGGGCTGGCTGGTTCCGATCTCAGCGCCTGCAGCCAGTCTCTGGTAAAATTCCTCCTGCGTCAGATTGATGTCCTCAAAATAAGTCTCGTTGTCGATCATAAAGGGCATGGGAAGAACAAAAACCCCCAATTCCTCCGCCTGCTTCTGTGTGATACCGCTGTTACTGTCCGTAACAATTGCAATCGCCGCCATGCTGAAATGACCATACCTTTCCTTAAAATTTATATTTATTTTATGAGAGCTTAGAATATTCTATCCTTATATGGAGCGAAAGTCAACACCATTCCCTGATTCGGAAAGCAAATGTTGCTTTAAGGGCAGATATTCCTCACCGGAAAGCTGCGGATCATTCCTCATCAGCTCTTCCACAGCCTCAGACGCCTGCTGCAGGATGGGGGCGTCCGTGTAAATATCTCCCATTCGAAAAGCGAACTCCCCGCTTTGGCGGATGCCGAACAAATCTCCCGGACCTCTCAGCTTCAGATCCTGTGAGGCAATGAAAAATCCATCATTGGAGTGGTTCAATATTTCAAGCCGTTCCATTGTCTCTTTATTTTCCCTGGTATTGATAAAAATGCAGTAGCTCTGGCAGTCTCCCCTTCCCACCCGGCCTCTGAGCTGATGAAGCTGGGCGAGACCGAAGCGCTCGGCATTTTCCACCATCATCACTGTGGCGTTTGGCACGTTGATGCCCACCTCGATTACAGTGGTTGACACAAGAACATCAATGTTTCGTTTGGCAAATTCCTCCATAATCCTGTTCTTTTCGGAAGGACGCATTTTCCCGTGCAGATAGGCGACCTGAACGTCGGAAGGAAGGGCTGCCCTAAGCTTTTGCGTATAATCAATCACATTTTCCGTATCCTCCAGCTCCCCCTCTTCCACCATGGGGCAGATCACATATGCCTGATGCCCCATGGCTGCTTCCTTTGCGATAAAGGCATATGCCTTGGGACGGTAGGCGGTGTTCACTACGCAGTTTTTTATGGGAAGCCGGTTGGCGGGAAGCTCATCTATCACAGAGATATTTAAGTCTCCATAGAGAATAATTGCCAGGGTTCTTGGAATGGGGGTAGCGCTCATGACAAGAATATGGGGACTGTTTCCCTTCCCGGCAAGCTGCTCTCTCTGCTTTACGCCGAAACGGTGCTGTTCGTCCGTCACCACCAGCGCAAGGGAGCGGTACTGTACCTTTTCCTGAATCAGGGCGTGGGTGCCGATTACAAGGTTGGCTTCCCCGGAAGCAATTTTTTCATAAGCTGCTTTTTTTTCTTTTGCTGTCATGGAGCCCACAAGCAGAACGGGACGGAAGGCAGCCTGATATTTCTGCATATACTCCTGTACCGTCTCGTAATGCTGCATGGCTAACACTTCTGTAGGAGCCATCAAGGCCCCCTGAAAGCCGTTTGCCGCACACATCAAAAGAGCCAGCAAGGCAATGATGGTTTTGCCGGAGCCCACGTCCCCCTGAATCAGCCGGTTCATGCAGCCGGGGCTGTTTAAATCCTCCCGCACCTCACGCCAAACCCTTTTCTGGGCTCCGGTAAGGGGAAAGGGCATTTTTTCCAAAAGGCGGACAGTATCGGCAGTTTCAAACATAGGATACTGATTGGGAAGGGTCTGGGTATATTCCTTATTTTTCCGCAGCAGAAATAAAAAGGAAAAAAATTCGTCAAAAACCAGACGTTTTCTGGCGGCCGCCAGCTCCTCTTGATCCTTCGGAAAATGAATGCCGCACACAGCCTCCTGTCTGGAAAGCAACTGATATCTTTTTAAAATAGAAGCAGGATAATATTCCGGTTCAAATTCATAAAAAGAAAGGGCCTGTTTGACTGCCTTGGAGACCGTCTGGTTGGTCAGACCCTTTGTAAGAGGATATTTGGGCTGCAGTCTCCCGGTGAGCTTCTGGTAATCCTCCGGGGAAAATAGCTTTGGCTGCTCCATTACCTTGGCAGCCCCTCTGCTCTGGACGGTTCCCCGGAAAAGATATCTGATCCCTGGCTTTAATACCTTTTTTAAAAAGGGCATATTAAAGAAGGTAAGCTGCATGGCGCCTGAGCGGTCCGAAACAGCCACATTCAAGATATCCAGGCTTTTCAATTTTTTTTGGCCCAGAATGCCTGTCACCGAAACGCAGATGGCGCACACCTGCCCGGGCTGGGTCTGTGCCACCAAAACCGGTTCTTTGTAAAGCTCATAATCCCGTGGACAGCAGGCAAGCAGATCTCCCGCAGTTTCCACACCGATTTTTGCAAAAAGCTTCCGGGTTTTTTCCCCGATTCCCTTTATCTCAATAATAGGCGTAGTTTCCTTCATCATATTTTTCAGAAATCCTATTATTCCACGGAGATCACATAATAGTAAATGGGCTGTCCTCCATACTGCAGCTCAATATCGCAGGAGGGATATGCACTCTCCAGAGATTCCTTCAAAAGCTGCGCATCCGCCTCGTCTACGTCACAGCCAAAGTAAACACTGATCAGCTCAGAAGCGTCATCTACCATTTCCGAAACCATTTTTTCGGTGATGTTTGTGAGACTTTCTCCTGCAGCCAGGATACCCTTGTCGCCGATTCCCATATAATCGCCCTTTCGGATTTCCTTATCGTCAATTACCGTATCCCGCACCGCATAAGTGACCTGTCCTGTTTTTACATTTGTGATTTCCCGGAGCATAGCCTCCTCATTCTCATCTGCAGAAAGCTCCGGAACAAAATTGATGACCGCCGTAATTCCCTGAGGAATCGTCTTTGTGGGGATGACCAGCAGATTTTTGTCCGTCACAAGCTCTGAGGCCTGGTTTGCCGCAAGAATAATATTCTTGTTGTTTGGCAGGATAAAAATGGTTTCTGCGTTCACCTTTTCCACAGCGTCGAGAATATCCGCGGTGCTGGGGTTCATGGTCTGTCCCCCCTCAATGATATAATCCACGCCAAGGCTTGAGAAAATTTCATTGAGGCCCTCGCCGATGGAAACCGCGATAAATCCCATGGCTTTGGGCGGCTTATTTGCCTCCTCTGCAGCTTCAGACTCTTTCTTTGCCTCCCCGGCCTTTTTCTCTGTCTCCTCAGCCGCTTTTTGGGAAGCTTCCTTTTCAGACATCTTGAACAGCTTTTCCTGATGCTCCAGACGCATATTATCAATCTTCATATTGGAAAGGGCTCCGTACTTCAATGCCTTCTGGATGGCCAGACCAGGATCATTGGTATGTACGTGAACCTTTACCACATCTTCGTCCGCTACACATACAATAGAATCGCCGATGGATTCCAGATAAGCCTTAAAATCCATTTCCGCTTTCACATTGAAGGGCTTGTTTAAAAGAATGATAAATTCCGTACAATAGCCGAATTTAATCTCCGCCTCTGCCTGAGCCTCCATGGATGCGCTGCGGCTTACGGAGGAAGCTCCCTGATCGGATGGCGCAAGACTCAAATCCACCTCCTTGCCCAAAAAGGCGTCGAAAGCGCCGCTTAACACCTCCACCAGCCCCTGTCCGCCGGAATCCACAACGCCAGCCTGCTTTAACACAGGAAGCATTTCAGGGGTCTGGCTCAGCACATACCTTGCGTGCTCAAGCACCGCACCAAAAAACTCCTCCAGGTTTTCAACGCCGTCCTCAGAAAGCTCCTTCGCCTTCTCGGAAACGCCTCTTGCTACAGTGAGGATGGTTCCCTCCTTGGGCTTCATAACAGCCTTGTAGGCAGTCTCCACCGCTTTTTCAAAGGCGGCTGTAAATACAGGGACAGTGAGGATGCTCTCCTCTCTGATGCTCTTGGTAAAGCCGCGAAAAAGCTGGGAGAGGATAACGCCGGAATTTCCTCTTGCCCCCCGCAGGGAGCCGCTGGAAATAGCCTTGCAGATGGATCCCATATCGGCATTTTCCCCCAGTGCAGACACCTCTCTGGCTGCAGACATGATAGTCATTGTCATATTGGTGCCGGTATCGCCGTCAGGAACGGGAAATACATTTAATTCATTGATCCATTCCTTCTTATTTTCCAAATTCTTTGCTCCGGCCAAGAACATTTTTGAGAGCATCTTGGCGTCTATTTGCTGTAAATCCACGGTAAATCCTCCTTAATCAATCACTCTTACACCTTCCACAAAGATGTTGATTTTTTCAATTTCAATGCCGGTAAATTCTTCCACCTTGTACTTTACATTGCTTACAAGATTATCTGCCACTGCCAAAATGCTGACGCCGTAAGCCACAATTACATGGAAATCCAAAATCAGTTTGTTATTGCTGATAGATACGCTGATTCCTCTGGTGATGCTGTCTCTTTTCAGCAGACGGACAAGACCGTCCTTCACATTCACGCCAGCCATACCTACAATGCCAAAACATTCTACTGCCACACTGCCTGCATACTGGGCGATCACTTCATTGTCGACCACAATGCTGCCCAGATGGGTATTCATAGAAGAACCTTTCATATTGAACCTCCTTATTGATTTCAGACATATATATTGTATTCTAACAGCTTTCCCCAAAAAAAGAAACTAAAAATTCCAAAAATTGAAAAAAAAAGATTTTTCCCCCTTGCTTTTCCTGTGCTTTTCTGTTAAGATATCAATGTTGTGAATTTGTATCAATATAAGTTGTGCAAGCAAGTAAAGTAAGCGTGACCCATGCGCAAATGTTGAGGAGGTGTCAAGATGGCTAAGTGTGATGTTTGTGGTAAGGGCGTTCATTTTGGAAATAATGTAAGCCATTCTCATAGAAGAACCAATGCAGTTTGGAAGGCCAACGTAAAAAATGTTAAATGCAAGGTCAACGGCGGAACAAAGAAATTGCACGTCTGCACCAGATGCTTGAGAGCCGGTCTGGTAGAGAGAGCCTAAGCATGAAAAAACAATGGATGTCACGCTTTGCGGACATCCTTTTGTGAATGAAACAGGCAGGAAGTGAAGAATCACTCCTGCTTTTTTATTCGTCTCTTCTTCGTCTGGAAAATTCTCTGTTAATCAGCTGGATCAATTCTTCATCCCCAAACAGGTTGTCCGGGTGAAAAATCTTCACCAGGTCTTTGTACCGCTTACGGAGCGCAAGTGGATTATTTTTTACATTGCGGAACAGCGCCTGGGCAACATTATCACCTGACAGCCTGGGCTCGTCCTGCCTCTGCCTGTAAAACATCCTGTCCCATTCCATTTTCTCCCTGTCAAACATCTGGCGTTCCCTGTCCAGGCAGCGCCTGTCCTCTTCCAGCTGACGGAAGCCGTCCTGCAAAATTGCAAGCTTCTTTTCAAAAAACAGATTTTCCTCCTTCAGGCGTTTCTTCTCCTGCATCATGCGGCGGTTCAGATTTTCCAGCCGCATATTTTCCTGAAAAAGCCAAAGCTTGGCTTCTCTCAGTTCCTCTACACTCTCTGCCCTGATTATTTCTTCCCAATCAATCATCAGTCCAACCTCTTAATCATCACAGAAGCAATTATACCCCGCAAACAGTAACAGAGCAATGAGAATTAAACCGATCAGGCGATTGTGGACAATAATCATCAACAACATGCCGATTGCGATAAAAAAAGCGATCAACCCGATTATTTTTTTTATATTTGATGACATGCTATCCAACTATTTCTTATCTCACTCTATTCTATGCGTCTGCACACAAAAGATGCGGGATTATTCCGTTTTCACACTGCCCTCAGATTCCTGGTCATCGGGAAAGGCAATATCCACAACTTCCGCATCGGACATTTCGCCTTCCTCTTTGGGTTTGGTAAACTTGTCCACAATATCCGGAATCATATCCAGAATTTTTGTCATCGTATCCTGATTCTTGATATTTACCAGCTTGGTATAGCCGTTCTTTATGACCAGCACTGCGCTTGGGGTCATTTTCCCGCCGAGCCCGCCGGCTCCTGAAGCGGAATTTTTCTGTCCGTTATTTCCCGCGCCTGCTCCCACGCCGAATGTCACATCTACAAGGGGCAGGATGATGGTGTCTCCTACCTGAGTAGCCTCTCCCACCACCGTTTTGGTGGAAAGCACGGTATCCATCCCTCTGAGAAGAGATTCTACCACTCCCTGAAACTGATTATCCTTATCTGCCATTTTTCGTCCTCCCTGCCTTTAATTTCTCTATCAGTAACCACAGCCTCTTATCCATTGCCAGAAGAAGCCCGTTGCGCAGAATGCAGAATGTGGTGATGCGGCCTGCGGCTGATAATTCTCCCTCTAAGACCGCCTGACCAAAATCTGCGGTAACAGCTACATCTTTTCCAAGATGCGGGGAAAGCATTCCATAGATTCCAAAGACGTATCCAGTCGTGTCCGGGGAACCGGTTCCAAACAGAATATCGGCCTTGATTCTGCGGGGCTTTACCGCTTTTAAAATTTTTCCCGCCCGCTTCCTGAAATGGGCCAGCAAAAGCCTGGTGTCCTTCTCCTGTAAAATTGCTTTGTAATAAGATATATTTTCCCAAATATGCTTTATTTTATCATAGAACCCCTGAAATGTGTACAGAATCTTCTCATATTTTGCCAAAATAAATCCCTGGAGCTTTTCCGCAAAGGATTCAAAGGACTTCTCTGTAGAGTGTTCCTCCAAAGAGAAGTCTCCCTCAGGCGCTTCTTTATCAGGGGATTTCCCAGAATGAGATTCTGCCTGCGGGTATTCCTCCCTTTCTTTGGTCTGCACTGTTTTTTCAGCTGCCGTTTCCTTCTCTTTCTTTCCCGTCCCGGAGGCTTTGTCCTTTGCTCCAGAAGCGGAGTCAAACAAAGTGATCCATAGAAGCTTTACCTTCAGGTTTCCAGGCTCCGGATAGGCCGCTGCCAGCCTAAGGGCTCCGAACAGCCACCGCCCTTTCACGCAAAGATACGTTTCGCTGCCCCTGCGCTTTCCCTGTATCTGATAGGAAACCGGGAAAAACAATACAAGCAGAAGAAAAAGCAGCAAAACACAAAGCACAAGCAGAAGGATGATTCCCAATACGCTTAATATTTTCAGTAGTAGGGCTAACATAATAAAAACTCCTTCAGCCTGCAGTCTCCCCGCTCTTTGAGACATTCCTGCACAATCTGTTCAAGCACCTTGACCGCC
Source organism: Candidatus Acetatifactor stercoripullorum (assembly GCF_944382095.1). Classification (NCBI taxonomy): domain Bacteria; kingdom Bacillati; phylum Bacillota; class Clostridia; order Lachnospirales; family Lachnospiraceae; genus Acetatifactor; species Candidatus Acetatifactor stercoripullorum. The sequence goes on along the minus strand of NZ_CALWMU010000069.1, from coordinate 733 downwards.
TCTTTATAATCGGAGGCAATGCCGATAATGAAAGGCGGATATTTGGCGTAATAGCGCTGGGCCAGCTGCCTTGCGTCATAAATCTCCAGCTGGTCTTTGGGATTTTTGGACAACGCAATCACATAAACCCCTGCAAGGAGCGGCTTATGGCACAGCTTTTTCTTTATTTTATCCAATTTTACGGCATTCATGCTTTCTCCCAGATACAGTTTGGAAGAAAACTGCAGCTTTCTCACCATACTTATTTCCCTGTCAAAAATTTCCCTGTTGCTTTCCCAAACAGTATATCACAGAAAATGCAGTTTGTAATCAAAAACAATTTTACGAAAATGGCAGCCGGAAGTTTTAAAAGCTTTTCCGGCTGCCCCATAGGTTATTTTTTTTCAATTCCTGATACTCGCTGTAAGCTTTTTCCAGAATCTGCTTTTCATTTGCAAACTTTAACAAATGATAGGCTTCATGGTATTTGTAAAAACCTGAATCCACAAAATATTCTTCTCTCTGCGGCCTGCTGTAATAGCTGTCGGCCATCATCAGATACCAGTGTACCTCCTTTTCCACCGTATCCTCCGGCACGGAAAAGGAATATTCGCTTTTCCCGATATACTTCACAATAGAAGCCCTGGCTCCCGATTCCTCCAGCACCTCCCGCAGGGCAGTTCTGAAAGGAAAAAAATAATTCGCACAAAAAATCCTGAAAACAAGCCCTTTTGCGGAAAAAGATGATAAAATA
>NZ_CALWMU010000068.1:0-9108 GCF_944382095.1 Candidatus Acetatifactor stercoripullorum | reverse complement strand
CTGGATGAGGAGCACATCATTGATGTGGACAACTCTCATTTATTTGCCGCTATCGGCTCTGCTTTAAACGCAAAAGAAGAGGTGTCCTACACCCTGGAGGAGATGGTAAACAAGCTCTCTTCCGACATTAAGATGGAATTTGAAGTGGAACGCATGGAGCCGCTGTTTGCAGGCGAGGCGGATTATCAGGAGTTTAAAGACCGCCACAGCCGCCACCATGTGGGTACAGCCGAGCTTTCCTCCTACCGGGGAAACGCCTTTCTTGGCATCGACGCAGGCTCCACCACCACAAAGATCGCCCTGGTGGGCGAGGACGGCTCTCTTTTATATTCCTTTTACAGCAGCAACGACGGAAATCCCCTGCAGACCGCAATCCGTTCTTTAAAGGAGATTTATTCCCTTCTGCCCGAGGGCGTTTCCATCGTGCGCTCCTGTTCCACCGGTTACGGCGAGGCCTTGATGAAGGCGGCCTTCCTTTTGGACGACGGAGAGGTGGAAACAGTGGCCCATTACTACGCGGCGGCCTTTTTCGACCCCAAGGTGGACTGTATCCTGGACATCGGCGGACAGGATATGAAATGTATCAAGATCAAAAACGGCACCGTGGACAGCGTACAGCTCAACGAGGCCTGCTCCTCCGGCTGCGGCTCCTTTATCGAAACCTTTGCCAAATCTTTAAATTACAGTGTGCAGGATTTCTCAAGGGAGGCTCTTTTTGCCAAGCATCCTATTGATCTTGGCACCCGCTGCACCGTATTTATGAATTCCAAGGTAAAGCAGGCCCAGAAGGAGGGAGCTTCCGTCTCAGATATTTCGGCGGGCCTTGCGTATTCCGTTATCAAAAACGCCCTGTTTAAGGTAATTAAGGTTTCCGACGCCTCGGAGCTTGGAAAGAATATTGTGGTACAGGGCGGAACCTTCTACAACGACGCCGTGCTGCGAAGCTTTGAAAAAATTGCAGGCTGTGAGGCCATTCGTCCCGATATTGCCGGTATCATGGGAGCCTTTGGCGCTGCACTGATCGCGCGGGAACGGTATGAGGAAGGCTTTCAGACCACCATGCTCTCCTACGAAAAAATCTGTGATCTGAAATTTGAAACCAGCATGGCAAAATGTAAGGGCTGTACCAATAACTGCCGTCTCACCATAAACAAGTTCTCCGGCGGACGCCAGTATATTTCCGGCAACCGCTGCGAGCGTGGAATCGGCGGCCAGAAAAACGCCCACAATGTGCCCAATTTGTTTGAATATAAGCTGCACAGACTCTTTTCCTATCCTTCTCTGGACCCGGATCAGGCTCCCAGAGGCACGGTAGGCATTCCCAGAGTGCTCAATATGTACGAAAATTATCCCTTCTGGCATGTATTTTTCACCAGGCTGGGATACCGGGTGGTTCTCTCCCCCAGCTCAAACCGCAAAATTTATGAGCTTGGCATCGAGTCCATCCCCAGCGAGTCGGAATGCTATCCCGCCAAGCTGGCTCATGGTCATGTAACCTGGCTGATCCGTCAGGGCATTACCTTTATTTTCTATCCTGCTCTCTTTTATGAGCGCAACGAATTTGAGGACGCCAATAACCATTACAACTGTCCTATTGTCACCTCCTATTCTGAAAATATCAAAAACAATGTGGAGGAAATCACAAGCGGACAGATCACCTTCCGCAATCCCTTTATGTCCTTCCGGAACCTGGACACCGTTACGGAGGCGCTGACTAAGGAATTTACCGAAATCCCGGCGGGAGAAATCGCCGATGCCTGCAAAGCGGCCTGGGAGGAGCTTGCCTGCGCCAGAAAGGATATGCAGAAAAAGGGCGAGGAGGTGCTGCAATATTTGGAGGAGACCGGCAAACGGGGCATCGTTTTGGCCGGACGGCCCTATCATATTGACCCGGAGATCAACCACGGCATTCCTGAGCTGATCACCTCCTATGATATCGCCGTGCTGACAGAGGATTCCATCTCACACCTGGCCGCTCCCGAGAGGCCTTTGATCGTGTCGGACCAGTGGATGTATCACTCCCGTCTCTATGCGGCGGCAAGCTATGTAAAGACAGTGGACAATCTGGATTTGATTCAGTTAAACTCCTTTGGCTGCGGCCTGGATGCGGTCACCACAGATCAGGTAAACGATATTCTCTCAGGCTCAGATAAGATTTATACCTGCTTAAAGATCGACGAGGTAAACAATCTGGGGGCTGCCAGAATCCGTATCCGCTCTCTGCTCTCGGCTATCCGTGTGCGGGAAAAGCAGAACAAAAAGCGCACCCTTCACTCCTCTGCCATCGAAAAGGTGGTCTTTACGGAGGAGATGCGAAAAGAATATACCATCATCTGTCCCCAGATGTCGCCCATCCACTTTGAAATCCTGCAGCCGGCCTTTAACGCCTGCGGCTACCACTTTGAGGTGCTGGACAATGACAATAAGCATTCTGTGGACGTAGGCCTTAAGTACGTGAACAACGACGCCTGCTATCCTTCCCTTCTGGTCATCGGACAGATCATGGAGGCTCTCCTGTCAGGAAAATACGATCTGAGCAAGACAGCCATCATTATGACCCAGACTGGAGGCGGCTGCAGGGCCACCAATTATGTGGGCTTTATCAGGCGTGCACTGAAAAAAGCCGGCATGGAGCAGATTCCCGTAATTTCGCTGAATCTGGCCGGTATTGAAAAAAATCCCGGCTTCCACTTGAATGCCGACCTTATGATACGCGCTGCAGTAGGGGCTGAGTTTGGGGATATCTTCATGCGCTGCGTATACCGTATGCGCCCCTATGAAGCCACGCCGGGCAGTGTGGATGCCCTCCATGCCAAGTGGCTGAAAAAGGTACAGGCATTTGTTTCGGCAAAGCACATTAACCTGTTTCAATTTAACTCCATGTGCCGCCAGATTATCCGGGATTTTGACAACATCCCCATTCTGGATATCAAAAAGCCCAGGGTGGGAGTGGTAGGAGAAATTTTGGTGAAATTCTCTCCTGCCGGAAACAATCATCTGGTGGAGCTTTTGGAGGCCGAGGGAGCCGAAGCCGTTGTACCGGATCTGATCGATTTCATGCTCTACTGCTTCTACAACCAAATTTACAAGGCAGACCACCTGGGCATGAGCAAAAAAGCCGCACGGCTGTCCTCCATGGGCATCTGGGCTATTGAGCATATTTTAAGAGGCGCAGCGGTGAAGGAATTTAAAAAGAGCAAGCACTTTACGCCTCCCACCCCCATTCGTGAGATTGCCTCCTTTGCCGAGCCCATCGTATCCATCGGCAACCAGACCGGCGAGGGCTGGTTCCTTACCGGCGAGATGGTGGAGCTGATTCATGATGATGTACCTAACATTGTCTGCACCCAGCCCTTTGGCTGTCTGCCCAACCACGTGGTAGGCAAGGGCGTAATCAAGGCGCTGCGCAAGGCTTACCCCGCCTCCAACATTGTAGCCATCGACTACGACCCGGGCGCCAGCGAGGTAAACCAGTTAAACCGTATCAAGCTGATGCTTTCCACAGCCCAGAAAAATCTGCGGAAAATGGAAGAAAAAAGCGTCCGGAGCCTGTAGAATAGGCTTCCGGGCGCTTTTTCCATTTATGTCCATGGACTTTTTACGGTTTTTCTTTTGCTGGTCAAACGGCTGTTTTTGTTAGCGAAGGAATGAATGCGGGCCTCTAAAAGCTGCTTTCTTCCCTCTGCGCTTCTGGTATAGATCAGCTCACAGGAGCCCATATCCTTTTCCACACAGCGGACAAAAAGCTGGGCGTCCTCCTTCTTTTTGCCGAACAGCTCCGGCACACAGTAATATCTGCACAGTCTGGAAACCGGCCTTTTGGCCTTCAACAGATAACGCTGGTTTTCCACCTCTCCCAAAAGCTCACAGATACACTGGGCAAAAATATCCTTCTCTCTTTCCGTTCCGTTTTTCAAATACACATAGCTCGCCCAGCCTTTTCCATCCTCCGTCTCCACACTCACGTTGCGGCTGGTCACAGCCTTGGTTTGACGCAGTGCCCGAAGCACCCCTTTTCCCAGAGAGCGCAGATACCGAAAGGGGGTTCCCAGACGCAAAACCCTTCCTCCGTATCGGAAAATACCTATGATACAAAGCAATAGGAAAAAAATGAAAAGCACATTTCCTAAAGCTCCCAGCCTTCCATCCTGCAGTGTGAAAAGGCCCAAAAGACCTCCCAGGCAGAAAATCCCTGCGCCCAGACACACAAAAAGCAGCACAAGAGCACTGTACATGCGAAAGCCCGGTTTGAGATACTTCTTGTCCACACCGGCCTCCACCGCCACATCCATATCCTTTAACACTGTCAGGGACTCCTCCCAGCGCCGCTTTAAAGCTTCCCGGTCTGCCGCCAGCGCAAGCATCTGCTGGTTTATCTTCTGCAGCAGAGGCTCCGTATAAGGCGGCTTTATGAAGGAAAGCCGCTCCAATCCGTTTTCGATGACATTTTTCTCATAATGCACTCCCAAAAAGCCTTCAAACCGGCGTTTCAAGGTTGCAAAATCCTCTGATTCTTCCGGCCCTTTCAGCTTTCCCGTTTCTCCCTCCGGCTCCATGCAGATCAGGTGCCATATGTTGCTTACCTTATCAGGATTGCCCTTCATGGTGCGGATCGCTCTTCCCCGCATCTGGTTGCTGAGCATGAAGGAGCCCACAAAGGAGGCCAGAATCAAGGAATTAATACAGGGCGAATCCCAGCCCTCCCCCAGCAGAGATTTCGTGCCAATCAGCACACGGATATCCCCTCTGTTAAAGGCCTCCGTCACCAGGCCGGAGGCAGTCTCCTCTCCATCTCTTACATCTACCTGATAATAGCCCTCTACTGTGCACTCCTTTATGCTTCCCTTTACACTGCGTTCCTCCATCAGCGTCTCCAGGGTCTCCTTTGCAGACTTTGGGATAATAACAATGCTGCCGCTTAAGGCCGCCAGGCGAAGCTCCTCTCCCCACGGGCTTTTTTCATACGCCCTCCGGATATTTTCAAAAATGGGAACCACACCCAGTTCGTTTACAGATTTTTCCTCATTTCCAAGGGCAGACATATATTCCTTTTTGATATAATCAGTAAGAATCAGAAGGCGAAGCTGTTCCCCCAGGTTCTTATATTCTTCTCCCGTCAGGGTCACAATGCTGCGTATCTTTCCCTTAGACTGTATCAAAAGCTTATTGAGCTGGTCATTTACGGTAAAAACCACCTTATTTTTCTGAATCAGCCCATGTCCCTTTAAAAGAGCCGCAAGCTGTTCCCGATAGGCTTCCTCTACAGCAAAGCTTTCCGTATCCTCATAGAGAAATCCCTGTAAAAGCACCTCCATCCAGTGAAGGTTCATGGAGGGAATCTCCTCTCCCGCTCCCAGCATTCGCACAAGCTCCCCGGAGAAGGGAATCTGTCTTGCTTTTAAAAATACCAGCAGGGAGGACAAATATTCCGGCTTCTCCAAAAGCTGCTCCGCATAGCGCCCCGGCTGCCTGATTCCCTTATGTGTCCTGATCTTTTCCGCAAATGCCGGGTCTTCAAAAATCTGCTCCGCCACACTTGCGGCGTCCTTTCGAAAGGCAGTCACCGCCTCCGTCTCTTCCTTCGTAGGCAGATTGAAATACACATAGTCCTGGTGAGGGCAGAGGCTCCCCTCCTTTACCAGCTCCGGTACAATAATCTCCTCGTCAATGGGGCCGCACAAACCGATATATCTGTCCCATTCTCCCTTGGAAGCATCATAGGGCGGCGTTGCCGTCAGAGATATCATCGTTATCCCCGGCTCTCTGTCCCGCAGTTCTTCCAGCGCCTTCCACCACTCGCTGCGCAGATGATGGGCCTCATCCAGACAGAGGGTGCGAAATCCCCTCTCCCGGAACAGTTCAAAGAAATCTTTGTCCATGGAGCCTTCTTCCGCGCCGTCTCCCTGTTCTTCCTCCAGTTCCTCCCCGCAGTCCTCTTCCGGCTCCTCTTCACTGACCCCTTTTCTGATTAAGCTGTGAAGGGCCTGGTAGGTGATGGCCGTGATCAGACCAGGCTTACGGATACTGTTGGAAAGCAGTCCCTCCGTGTCCGTTCCCTCCGGCAGATACGCTTCCCTTACTCTGGCAAGCCATTGATTTCTGATATTGATACTGGGCGCCAAAATAAGCGCCGGACTTCCCAGCCGTCTGATCAGCTCTATTCCCAGTGTGGTTTTTCCGGAGCCCGGAGCCGCCACAATGTGCAGCCTTTTATCCCTTAAATACTGGTCCGCCTTATCCAGCACTCTTTTCTGATAGCTTCTCCACTGTCCCTGAAACCGAAGCAGGCCGCTTATATTCTGATTATACATGATTTTCCCCCCATTCACTTATGTAAAAAATATAGTCCGGGAACCCCGGACTATGATACGTCAGCCATACGGCTGTCAATATACTGCTGAAGCATTTCCGCAACCTCATCGGTGCTCAAACCTGCATCGGAAATCAAGTCGTTTACCATTTCCAGTTCCTTAAGCCGCTTCTCCTGAAAAAGCTCCTCCAATTCCCGCTTCTCCGATTCAATCCGGGTAGTCAATGCTTCGATCAGCTCCTGCTTTGCCGTAATTTTCTCCTCCAAGGTCTTTTTATGTCCTCTCGCCATATCACTGCCTCCAGTCTGTTTTTTGCTGCGCATAACCGTTAATGCGCCTGCATATTTGTAACAGTATATGGACAAGGGCTGGAAATTATTCCTATTTCCCATTCATTTTTATCACGGATTTGTGAATCTCTTCACTGAGCCGCTCTATTTCCTGATAAATGGTTTTCGACTGCTGGGAAAGCTCTCCCATCTGCTTTGCCACCACTGCAAAGCCTGCCCCGGAGGTTCCGGCTCTGGCTGCCTCAATGCTTGCATTTAAAGACAAAATATTTTGCTTGGTGGAAATATCATCCAGTTTTCTGGTGTTCTTTCTGATGGACTCCACGGAATCCGTGGCGCTTTTTAAATCCTCGTCAAAGGATGCCAGACGCTTGCTGTCCTTACTCTTTAAATATTCCAGATTTACCATCTGATTGACTACAATGCCCAGAAATTCTGCTGCAGCCCGAATGGATTTTTCCGTGCGCACCGGCACCTTATGAAGAGCTTCTATGTAGGCTTCCTCATTGATTCCAAGCTCTCTTGCAATCTCCCTGAATTTTTCTTCTTCAGGCTCCATGGGCAGCACCTGTCCGCCAATCATCGCTCCCAGCTTTACACCGTCCACAACAATATCGTTGGAAAAATCCATAAGCCCTGCATGGCAAAAATAAGTGCCCGTACATTCATTGTCGCATTTTACACATCTGCGGCAGCCCTCTTTGCTCTTTCTGGTATACTCCATGCAAAAATCCGTGAAATTGCTGCCCTCCGTGATATAGTTGCCTTCCTCATCCACAGCAATGGCAGCAAGGCCCGTGGCGTCCGAAAACCGGTCCTGAATTTTCTGCAAAAGCGACATATCCATAAAATCCGAAATGTGCATAGACAGTCCCTCCATTCTATCCTTCCATTTGTTCTACTATATCACATTCCCGGCAAGTTTTCTATCCCTTTTGGCGTTTGATTGCGATTCGTTTTGGGAAGCTGGCGAGGATATCACGCCAAACCGGATAAATATGGGATACAGATAGCTGGCTCCAAAACATCCTAACTGCTTTGGCCCGACCACCAGGGCCGGAAATCTGCTCCCGCCAAGCTTAAGGGCTCTGCGAAAGGCGATCTCAACAGTAGCTCTTGTAATGGATTTCGATTTTCTGGACACAAAAAGCTCTCCGCCGCTCACAAAATAGGTGAAGCGAAGCTGTCTGGCTGTCTGAAAGGAATATTGCTGAAACAGCAGCAGTGTATTCCAAAGCTGCTTAAGCGTCTGCTCTTCTATGAAATCCACCGCAGCTTTTTCACTCTCATTCTCCCAGGCTGCCAGCAGCTTCCGGCAGTCTGCTTCCAGAGCGGCTACCGCCCTTTTTCTCTCCCGGTGCAGTCTCACTCGCCTGGCCGAGTGTGATTCCTTCTGTGTCATTTTGATTTCTCCGTTTATCCTCTAAGTCTTCTAATACAATAATCCTTCATAAAATCAACGATTTCCGCATCGTCTCCGGATTCATAAAACCTCTTCTGTTCTTGTCGTTGTCGGAGCATTTGCCAGAATGGCTTACTGCCGAATCTTTCATCATCCAATGTCTCCCTTTTCTATGGCGCTGCTGTCTGCAGGCGCGCTTCCGCTTTTTTCATTATATGTTATGCTATATTTAAAGTCAAATTTTCCGGGCGGGGCAGGAGAGCATACCCGAATTGTGCCATAACATATTTCATCATACGGCCCACATTCTGGCGGTGTACGGCATTTTGGTTTTTCCTTTGTGATGCAGCGGAGACAGTTTGCAGTTTCCAAATTTTTGTTGACATTCTCTGGCAGACATAAAAAATCCTGTTTTCCATATCCACTGTCACTCTCCGCCAAAGTGCATAATATAAATAAAAAGATCAGATATGAAAAAAATGACGCCTGGTTCTACATTTATTCAAGCAATGAGAAAAAATACGCCTGCCGCCACGGCCTGGGTTACAGGAAATCGAGACACCCCCGGGCTTTCCGGTCTGGTAAAATTCTATTTTACCGAATACGGGGGCACACTGGTGGAAGCTGAGTTTTTCGGACTTCCAAACATTATTACCCCCAAAGCCACAAATTTTTATGCCATGCATATTCACGAAAACGGGGACTGTACGCTTCCCTTTGATAAAACTGGAAATCACTATAGCCGGACAGCCGAACCGCATCCAAATCATACCGGTGATTTGATTCCGCTTTTCGGGAATCAGGGCTATGCCTGGTGTGCCTTTTATGACAAACGAATCACCATACCAGAAATCATCGGGAAATCGTAAGTAGGTAATCATCCGTACCTTGACAAAATAAAAAATCCCCCGGCACCACCAGGGGAAGGTCTATCTCTTACTTTTTAAGTTTGCTGTGGCAATCAGCTGGCAGGCTGGTGGACCATGGAAGCAGTTCCAGCATGGCTTTCTTTTCCGGGAACGGACCTGGATCTTTCATCTGCTCCATCACATAGGTGAGATAATTGTAGGGTTTCAGCCCGTTCAGCATGGCTGTTTCCGTGATG
>NZ_CALWMU010000067.1:0-9759 GCF_944382095.1 Candidatus Acetatifactor stercoripullorum | reverse complement strand
AAAGAAAGCCTGAGCCCGGAACAGCTTGGAGAGCTGACAGACAAATTTTATGAATGTTATGGAGCCGGAAAAGCTGGCAGGTAACAAAGAAAAAAAGCGGTAAATCCCGCTTTTTTTCTTTACATCACCGTATTTCTACCCGTGGTGGATGGAATTGCTATCCACACCGCAATGCAGAGCATCCACTGCCTGCGACAATGTTAGATAATAACATTGCCATAAATGTTATTATTTCAACCCGTGTCCGCCGGAATTGCTGGCGGAACCACATATATAGCATCCAATATATGCGACAAGTTTATTATAATTTATTCAGAAATAAATGTCAATATTTTCGGATGACTAATTTGCCAAATATATGTCGCACTGAAAATAAGAAAAAATATTATTTTTGTCATGATTTTTGTCATATAATTATAAAATATAAGCATTTATATAATTTATGTGACATTTTTTAATGGGTTCAAGTCCCATCTTCCGCAGTGAAAAAGAAAGCCTCAGGTGGAAACCTGAGGTTTTTCTTTTTCCGTACCGAAGCGTCCCATCTTCCGCCTTATTTTTGCCTGAAAACAAGGGGGTTTCAAGAGGCGATTACCAAAGGTAATCAAAAAAGTAATCAAATGATCAAAAATGCACAGGGAAAGGAGAGTCCTGTGCAAGTGCTTCTAAAGATAAATCGACCATAAATCGGTTTATTTTTTTGCAAAAAATTTCTCCTCAAAATTTTAAATTGACTTCTTTTATGCTGATAATATAAAGTAAGAATATAGAGGGGAGTGAGATGTTAGTGTGAAAAATCACACTGATGTGCTGATTTTTCACACGGCTATTTATTTCTGAGCGAAAACAAATAGCCATGATGGCAGACGCAAATTTGATATTTGCGTCGCCTCTTCGCGACAAGTCGCTCAGAAATGAGGGATTAAGATATAAGATAGATGTTTCACATGCCTTAGAAAGAAGCGGTTTTTAATCTATTTATAGTAACTTTTAAAAGTGATATAATCGAGGTATCAAAGGAAAGGAGTTACCAAGGATGCAGATTGGAATAATCCAAATGCTTTGCAATCAATCAAAAATCAAATGGTCGGTTCATTGTTTAGCGCGGATGCAGGAACGAGACATAAGCCGGGAAGATGTAAAAAATTGTATTTCTAAAGGTGAAATTATTGAGGATTACCCAGACGACTTCCCACATCCAAGTTGTTTGGTTTTTGGTTATACGGTAAACAATAAGCCTATACATGTAGTGGTCGGAAATGATGAGGAATATATTTATATAATAACAGCATATTTTCCGAGCACTGTAAAGTTTGAAGATGATTTAAAGACCAGAAAGGGGCGTTGAGTATGTGTATGTTTTGTAAATGTGATACTGTAAAAGCAAGTTTGACAACTCATGTTGTAAATTATGAAGGGTGTGTGATTGTGATTAAAAATGTACCCTGTGAAGAGTGTGAACAATGCGGAGAAAGATTTTATACGGACGAGGTGGCAGAGCGACTGGAAAAGATGGTTGATGCCGCAAAAAAGCTGATGCAAGAAATTTCTGTTATTGACTATTCAAAGGTTGCATAAATTTCTAAGCATCTTATTGGGTGTTTCCCTCAGTGGCCGCATAGGAAAACCAGGAGCCGTCGCAGCGGCGTTTCCAGCGATAAATGTACTGCCTGTTGGTTTGTGCTTAACAGCAGCTTTGGAAACGCCGTATTTTTAGGTATAAGGGAATTTAGAGAGGATGGAGAATGAAGGTAGAAAAGAAAGAAACGATCAACGATAATGGAACCTGCACAATGGAGAAAAAAATCACAACCACAGAGGAAGATGGCTGGATTAATGCGAGAAAGACATTTGGAAGAAGAACGGAGCCGCGTCAAAGATACTTTAAGGGTAAATCGGTTTCTTATCACTATCAAACAAATGATCCGAAGGTCACGAAACCGGCTTTATTCATCATTAGCATTGTTTTAATAGTATTGACTGGAATTCTTATCGGTCTTGCTCTATTGTTCCATAGTATGACATTGCTCTTCTTTGGTATTGTTTTTATATTTTTTGCTGTGGTTTTTATTATAAGCAATGTTCGGTCCATCCGCAGGATTGAAAAAAAGATACGGGAAGGAGAACAGCGATGAAACGCATAAAGCGATATGTTTTGAGCATAGGAATACTTCTTATATCTCTTAGTATGTTTTCGGCTTGCGGGGACAAGAGGACAACGTATACATATAAAAATGACCATGTATATTTCAAATTTGACAGAGCAGGACTCCGGTAAATTTACGGACATTATTCTGTACGATAATCCATCCTGGGGACGTGCGGTTTCTTTTTCGCTTTTAGATGATGAGTCAGGAATGGAATGCTCCTATTCGGATGAAAAATTCATAAGGACGGAATAACAAACATTACATAAAGCCAATCCGGAATATCCCGATGGAAAGTATTGGGCGCAGCAAGGCTGGCTTGACGGCGTAAGACCCTGGAACAGTAACAGGAAAAAGAAATAACGGGAGAGATACAGTATGGAAATCGGAATTCGAAAATATGAGGAAAGCGATATCCCTGGCATGGTGAGTATTTGGAATGAAGTGGTGGAAGAGGGTGTCGCTTTCCCACAGACAGAATATCTTACGCAGGAAAGCGGCAGAGCCTTTTTTGCAGACCAGACATGGTGCGCAGTTGCACAGGATGTAAAGAGCGGAAAGCTCTTGGGACTGTATATACTTCATCCAAATAATATCGGCAGGTGCGGGCATATCTGTAACGCCAGCTATGCTGTTTCCTCGGATGCGCGGGGAAGGCAGATTGGCAGAAAATTAGTGGAGGACAGCCTTATACAGGCAAAGCATCATAACTTTCGTATCATGCAGTTTAACGCGGTTGTGGCGGGAAATACCCGCGCAAGAAGATTGTATGAAAGCCTGGGTTTTGTTCCGCTTGGAAGCATTCCGGAGGGCTTTTTGATGAAAGACGGACATTTTGAAGATATTGTATTATATTATAAGAATGTCGGCAGATAAAGGCGGCAGGGAGAACTTCCTGCCATTGCCAACAGAAAAAGAACCGTATGCGATCAATGATATTACCCATAGGTTTACACGGTATAACTATTTGGATGATTCCAGGATTTTGCAGTGGCGGGTATAATGGAAACAGCTTACAATATTGGATAAGACTGCAGGAAGAGGTGATATCATGGCGGATTATTTTGAAAGAGAAACATCCAAGCTGGGCTTTGGCCTGATGCGTCTGCCGAAAAAAGGGCTTGGCACCGACATCGAACAGATGAAGCAGATGGTAGACCTGTTTATGGAGGCCGGATTTACCTATTTTGACACGGCCTATGTGTACATGGGTTCGGAAGCGGCCGCCAAGAAGGCCCTTGTGGACCGTTATCCCCGGGATGCCTATACTCTGGCAACCAAACTAAACGCTTTTATTATGGCGCCTACGGAAAAGGCGGCCAAAAAGCAGTTTTACACCAGTCTGGAGCGGACAGGTGCGGGCTATTTTGATTATTATCTGCTCCACGCCCTGATGGATAATAACTATACGAAGTATGAAAAATTTCATCTGTGGGACTTTGTTCAGGAGCAGAAGGCAAAGGGGCTGATCAAGCATCTGGGTTTCTCCTTCCATGCAGGCCCGCAGCTTCTGGATAAGCTTTTGACAGAACATCCCGAAGTGGATTTTGTGCAGCTTCAGCTTAATTATGCGGATTGGGAGAATCCGTCGGTTCAGTCCAGGGCAAACTATGAAGTGGCCAGAAAGCATGGAAAACCTATCGTGGTTATGGAGCCGGTAAAAGGCGGAAATCTGGCGGATCCGCCGGCCGAAGTGAAAAAGCTGTTTATGGACTATCATTCGGATATGTCCTGCGCCTCCTGGGCCATCCGGTTTGCTGCTTCCCTGGAGGGAGTCATTACGGTGCTGTCAGGCATGTCAAACGTAGAGCAGATGAAGGACAACCTCTCTTATATGAAAAGTTTTCAGCCTTTGAATGAGGAGGAACAGAGAATCATTCAGCAGGCTCAGCGGATTTTGGGGCATTCAGCGGCTATTCCGTGTACCGCCTGCCATTACTGTACTGAGGGCTGTCCCAAGCAGATACCCATTCCGGAGATTTTTTCCGCAATGAACAAAAAGCTTGCCAACGGCCAGGCGCTTCAGGCGGCAGAGGACTATCAAAAGGCCATTGATGGAAAAGGAGCTGCATCCGATTGTATCCGCTGCCGTCAATGCGAAAATGCCTGCCCCCAGCATCTGCCCATTATAAGACACCTGGAACAGTGCCGGGAGCTGCTGAAAGCAGAAAGATGACAGAATTTATTGATGATGAAGGAGAAAGCAGCTATGAAACAAAAAATTAAAAAATTAACCCTCTCAGCAATGTTTTTGGCTCTCGGCCTGGTGCTGCCGTTTTTGACGGGACAGATTCCGCAGATCGGCAATATGCTGCTGCCCATGCACATTCCCGTGTTTTTGTGCGGACTGATCTGCGGCTGGCAGTATGGCGCAGTGGTCGGGTTTATTCTGCCGCTGTTTCGTTCCGCTGTGTTTGGAATGCCTGTGTTTTTCCCAACAGCCACGGCCATGGCCTTTGAGCTGATGACCTACGGTCTTGTGGCGGGCTTGCTTTACAGTCTTTCAAAATGGCAGTGTATCCGTGCGCTGTACCGGTGTCTGGTCATCGCCATGCTGGCGGGGCGGGTTGTCTGGGGTGTGGTACAGATCATCCAGCTGGGTGTAACAGGCGGCGGCTTTACATGGCAGATGTTTATGGCTGGTGCGTTCCTGAATGCGGTGCCCGGCATTGTTGTGCAGCTTATTTTGATTCCTGTTGTGATGTTATCTCTCAACCGTACCGGGCTGGTTCCCTTCCGCAGGATGCGGGCATATTGAGCGAAACCATTCGGGAGGGCTGTGAAAAGAGTGTATGCGATTTTCGCGAGAGACATGCGGGGAGTCCTTGAAGGAGGGCTTCCTGTTTTTTTTATTTTTTTGAAACTTTTTTACTTTCCTTTGCATCTATAGATTGAGACAGGGGATGAGGCCTTGTCTTACGCAAAGTTACTGGTACCAGAAAGCGCAGAAATGAGGATTTCTATGAAAAACGGAATATACGAAAAAATAGTGGATCATATAACAGAGAATCAGGAAAAATTTTACCGGCTGGCCTATAGCTATGTTCAGAATAAAGAAGATGCCTTGGATGTGGTACAGAATGCTATTTGCCAGGCGCTGGATCATTATGAGACGGTGAAAAATGAAAATGCGGTAAGAACCTGGTTTTACCGAATTCTTGTCAATGAAAGCCTTCTGTTTTTAAGGCAGCGAAAGAGAGAGGTTTTAGCTGGCGATGAGAAACCCATGGAAATTCCTTATTATGAGAGGAGGTATGACAGCAGCGGTGAGGAGATTTATGAACAGATAAGCAGGCTGGAGGAGGATGTGCAGTGTATTGTAAAGCTCCGTTTCTTTGAAGAGCTGACCCTTAAGGAAATTTCCGATGTGATGCAGATGAATTTAAACACGGTAAAAGCAAAGCTGTATAGAGGCTTAAAACAGTTGAAACAAAATATAAAGGAGGCAGATTTATGAGCGAGATGAAAGATGCAAAAGATAAGTACGATGCAATCCCCATCCCGGAGGAACTGGGAGAGCGTGTGCAGGCGGCCATTGAATCCTCGGGCAAGCGCCGCAAAATTCTGCAATGGAAAAGAAGGAAACGAGTCCTAAGAGGTCTGGCAACTTCCGCAGCCGCAGTGGCAGTCGTCTTTACGGTGCTTTTGAATACCAACACCGCATTTGCCCGGGAGATGAGCAGCATCCCCGTTGTGGGAGCCGTTGCAAGGGTGCTTACGTTCAGAACCTATGAGGCAGAGGAAGAAAATGTAGGAATTTCCGTGGAGATTCCCAGCGTGGAAATGATTTCTGCAGACACCAATGGCCTGGCAGATTCTATCAACCAGGAGATATATCAGCTCTGCGAGGAATATGCAAAGGAAGCCGTGGAACGGGCTATGGAATACAGGACGGCATTTCTGGAGACTGGAGGAACCGAAGAGGAATGGGCGGCCCATGATATCCAGATCAATGTGTGGTATGAGGTGAAGGCCCAGACTCCAAATTACTTGTCCTTTGTAGTGAGGGGGAGCGAAAACTGGACTTCCGCTTATAGGGAGGCCAGATATTATACCATTGACCTGCAGCAGGAAAAACTGTTATCCTTAAATGACGTCCTGGGAGAAAACGATATAGAAGCTGCAAATGAGAGCATCCGAAAGCAGATGGAGGTTATGAGTAAAGAGGATGGAATTACGTTTTGGACTCCTGAAGAGGGAGGATTTACAGGCATCACAGAGGAGACGCCGTTCTATATAAATGAGAACGAAAACCTTGTGATTGTTTTTGAAAAGTATCAGATTGCGCCCGGTTCTGCCGGAGACATAGAATTTGAAATAGAAAGGTAGGAAAAGAAGATGAAAAAAATAACTGCATTTTTTATGGCTTTGACCATGTGTGCATACCTTGCGGCCTGCGGAGGTACCAATGAGGAGAGCGCTGTGCCGCAGACTGAAACAGAAACACAGCAATCCACTGACGCACAGACCGAAACAGAGACACAGCAGACAACTGCCGGGGAAAGTACGGCAGAGGAGTCCCAAAGCCAGCCAACGAAAGAAACACAGTCGGCGGAAGAAACACAGCCGGAAGCGTCTGAGGGAACAACCCAGGCTGCATCTGAGGAGGAAAGTGCCCAGGGAGGTTATGAGGATAATTTTGCAGTGGACAGCGCTGCAGCAGCTGAGTTCGCAGAACAGATTAAGGAAGCGGTTGCGGCACAGGACCTGGAGGCTTTGGCAGACCTGGCTGCGTATCCTCTTTATGTGGGAATTGCAGAGGATGGGGTGTCATCCAGAGAAGATTTGATTGCACTGGGTGCGGAGGCTGTTTTTACATCGGGACTGTCAGCATCAATAGAAGCGGCGGATACCCAGAATCTGACGCCCAGCATGGCAGGGTTTGTACTGTCTGATGGAAGCGGAAACAATATTATATTCTCAGTGGTGGATGGAGAATTGGCTATTCAGGGAATTAACTACGAATAAGAGAATAAAGAGCATAACGCAAAAGCGCAGGACACCTTTACAGCTTTACGGAAACCCGGTATAATGGAATAAAACCAAAACAGGATTTCTGTGGGTGAAATGGAGAAGAAGAGCATGATGACGGAAATGAAAATGAAGGATTTTCTGGATCAGGTGTCCTCCTGCGCGCCGGTGCCGGGAGGCGGCGGTGTCTGCGCTTATGCGGCAGCTCTGGGGATGAGCCTGGGAAGCATGGTGGCGAATCTCACTGCCGGGAAGAAAAAGTACGCAGAATATGAGGAAGAAATTCAGCTGATATTGAAGAAGGCGGCCGGGGTTACCGGGCGCCTTGCTTCCGGTATGGAGAAGGATGCGGAAGCCTTTGAACCCTTGTCGAGGGCCTATGGGCTGCCGAAAAGCACTAAGGAGGAGGCAGAGCATAGGGAGCAGATTATGGAGGAAGCCCTTAAGAAGGCTGCCCAGGCCCCCCTTGCCCTGATGGAAGAAATTATGGAGGCATTGGATATCCTTTCCAGATTGTCTGAGATTGGCAGCAGAATTGCCATCAGCGATGTGGGTGTGGGTGTACAGCTGTGCCGGGCGGCATTAAACGGAGCTTCTTTAAACGTGTATATTAACACGAAGCTGATGAAGAACCGTGAAACTGCGGCGGAAATGAATAAAAAGGCCAGAGAATTGTGCGAAGAGGGATGCAGAGAGGCTGACAGAATCTATGAACAGGTGGCCGGTTCTCTATGTGGGGCCGAGGGGTAATCCCATCCCTTTTTAGACAAACAAAAAGCATAGGAGGACAGCCGTGTGAATATTTTAAAGGGACTTCCCGTGGCAAATGCCATCAATGAACAGATTGCTCAGGAAATGAAGGACTGGAAAGGAGCGTCGCCTCATCTGGCCATTATCCGCGTGGGAGAAAAACAGGATGACATTGCCTATGAGAGGGGCGCTGTAAAGAAAATGGAGAAGGTGGGCTTTGCCTGCACTACCTATGTGCTTCCGGCAGATGTGGACAATGATACTTTTTTGCAGAAATTTGATGAGATCAATGAAAGCCGGGATATAGACGGCATTCTTCTGCTTCGTCCTCTGCCAAGGCATCTGGATGAAAAGGCTGTGGAAAGCCGTATTGCGCCTGGGAAGGATCTGGATGGGATGTCGCCAATAAACCAGGCTAAAGTGTATGCCGGGGATGAGAGTGGATTTGCTCCCTGTACGGCAGAAGCCGTAATAGAAATGCTGGATTATGCCGATGTGGACCTGAAGGGAAAAAGGGCCGTTGTAATCGGCCGAAGCCTTGTGATCGGCAAGCCTGTGGCCATGCTGCTTTTGAAAAAGAATGCAACGGTGACGGTGTGCCACACAAAAACAGAAGATCTGCCGGGGATCTGCAGAAATGCCCAAGTGCTTGTGGCGGCAGCAGGCGCTGCAAAAATGGTGGGCGCTGACTATGTGGGCAGGGATGCGGTTGTGATCGATGTGGGAATCAACGTAGACGAAGAAGGAAATCTATGCGGAGATGTGAAGCTGGATGAGGTAGCGGAAACGGCAGCTTTGGCTACGCCGGTGCCGGGGGGCGTGGGAAGCGTCACCACCTCTGTGCTTGCAAAGCACCTGCTGCGGGCTGCAAAAATGTCTGGAAAATGTTAATTTTTTCTGTTTTTTGGCCGATAAATATGATAAGATAGAAATAGGAAACAAGGGAAATCATGAGGGGCATGGATGCCGGAATGATAAGTGTGGAATATGATACAAGGAGGTAGCGCGTATGAGCATTACGATTCAGGCAAAAACAGATTATTCTTTTTTATTTTCCAGTCTGGGAAGCGGAGCTGCCGGTGTGGCGGGCAGTACCTTTCTGCTCGATTATGCCAGCATTAAAAATGGCAGCTATCTCAAGCTGATGAAGGCCTATTATGCCGAGGATGCCAATGACACGGTGAAATCACTGGTAAACAGTGATGCGACGGGAAAGGCAGATTCCAAGACCCTGGCCAGGGTGCAGACTGCGGCCGATGCGCTGAAGGAATCAGCGGATGCCCTGCTGGAAAAGAGCAGCGATTCTGTGTTCACCAAAAAGGATATTACTACGGTGGATGAAAACGGTGTGGAAAGTACCCAGAAGGGATATGATACCGAAAGCATTTACAAGGCGGTAAACAGCTTTGTGACAAATTTTAACGCTGTCGTAGATGCAGTGAATGATTCTGGAAGCGAAAGCATTACCAAACGTGCTGAGAGCATGGTGAATGCCACCATCAGCAATCTGAAGCTGCTGAATAAGATAGGGATTACGTTAAACGATGACAGCACGCTGTCTCTTGATAAGGATACCTTTATGGAGGCGGATATGACTACGGTAAAAAGCCTTTTTGGTGAAAACGGGTCCTATGGATACAGGGTGTCGGCGCAGTCCTCCTTAATTGGTTATGCGGCGGACAGAGAGGCGAACCGGACGAATACCTATACCTTTACAGGAGTCTACAGCAGCCTCTATAATGCAGGAAGTTTGTTTAACGGCTACTTTTAACGGCGGCAGATTATGACTAAACTGTTACGAAAATAAAAAAAATGCTGAAGTGAAAAGTTTATTCCCACTTTGAAAGCTGCGAAAAGAAAAGTGGCAATTACTCTTACAAAAATGAGTGAT
>NZ_CALWMU010000066.1:0-10122 GCF_944382095.1 Candidatus Acetatifactor stercoripullorum | reverse complement strand
GAATAATTTATGCCATGCCTCTTTTTAATTCAGCTGAATATCACATGATTCGAAGGTAGATAAAATGCGGGATAACAGGATATGACCGGCAGCCTTTTGGCGGATTCCGTGATACAGAGAAACCTTGTGACTGCCAACGACAGTGAAAACCCAAGAGAGCAGACCATCGCCCACCAGGCCCTTTCCCAAACGGTTTTGGATTTTTACGAGCAATACAAATCCTCCTATGTGGACTACATCACCCTCTCCCACTCCAGAAATACCATCTATTCAAACTATTTGAGCGACAAACGCACACCGGAGGAAATAGAAGAGCGGCTGCTTGCCATGGCCGATGAGGGAGAAGGCCGCCCCGTATGGCTCTTTCAATACGCCCAGACAAACGGCTTTTATCTGACCAGGCAGATCAGGAACGCCCAAAGTCCCTACTTCAGTTCCCTGGGGACTTTAATCGTCTCCGTGGACTTAGACGAAATGATTTCTTCCCTAAACCAGCAGGAGGGCGCTTTCCCTGACACGCGATATTTTATTGCAAGCGACGGCCAGATCATTTATCACACCGACGACACTGCAGACGGAATTTTCCAAAAGCTTGACAATGCCTCCGGTGATTCCTATGAAATTTTGACAGTTGACGGGCACAAATACTTTGTATACAGCACCTTGATTCCCGGCCATAGCTTGACCTACACCTGCTATCTGTCCTATGACTCCATCACCTATTCCGCCAATATCTCGTGGTTCGTCAGCATGGTGGTGCTTTTTTTCACCTGCCTGATCGCAGTGGTGTTCTCCCATTACACCATCTCCTCCATCGACAGGCACACCAATCTTTTGTTGAAAAAAATGCAGGCCTACAACGCGGAGCAAATCTCCCTTCCCCAGACAGATCCTGTTTACGCAGACCGCAAAGATGAATTCGGCCTGCTCAACAGACAGTTTGACCACATGGCGGAGCGGATACACAACCTGATCTTAGATAATTATGTGAATGAGCTCTGGAAAAAGGACGCCCAGCTCAAAGCCCTGGAAAAACAAATCCAGCCCCACTTTCTCTACAACACCTTAGAGTCCATCAACTGGCGGGCAAAATCCGCAGGAAACCAGGATATATCAAGCATGGTGGAATCTCTGGGAAATCTGCTTCGGGCCTCTCTTTCCAAGGATAACGGCGGATGGACTCTGAAAAAGGAACTGGAGATTACAGATGCCTATATCACCATTCAAAAATACCGCTTTGAAGAGCATTTAGAGTATCTATCCCACTGCGATCCTTCCCTGTGCTCTGCACTGCTGCCCAAATTCATGATCCAGCCCCTGGTGGAAAACGCCGTCCACTATGGTCTGGAGGAAAACACAGAGGTCTGTCACATTGAGGTCAACGTCAGACTGACGGAGACGGCCGGCCTTGAAAAGCAGCAGGAGATACTGCAGATTTTTGTAAAAAACGACGGCTCTGCCTTTGAGGAGGGTCTCCTTTTAAAGCTTAAAAATCATCAGGCGTCTGCCAGAGGCTTTGGTATCGGCCTGGTCAACATTGACGAGCGGATCAAGCTGATGTTCGGCGGCTCCTACGGTCTGACCCTGTATAATGAAGGCGATCTGGCGGTGGCGCAGATCACCATTCCCTACCTGGATAAAACGGAGGTAAACTCATGCTGAAACTTATGATTGCAGACGATGAAAGAGTAATCCGGGAAACCATTTCCAATCTGATTGACTGGAAGCTTTTGGATATAGAGCTTTCCGGGCTGTGCTCCAACGGCCTGGAAGCCTATGACATGATTATTGACGAATCCCCTGATATTGTGCTTACAGACATAAAAATGCCCGGTATGACCGGACTGGAATTGATCAAAAATATTTCAAAATCCCACCTGGACACGCAGTTTATCATTCTGTCAGGCTACGGGGAATTTGAATATGCAAAGGAGGCCATGAAATACGGCGTAAAGCAGTACATTTTAAAGCCCTGCAACGAAAAGCAGATCACCGAAAGTATTCTGGAGGTCTCCAAGGACTGCTATGAGAGAAAACGCAGACAGGTGGCCGGGTTTCTCCACGATCTTTTGCAGGAAAGCGGCAGCGATATTACCCAGCTGAATCATTTCTTAAGTGGAATACAGGACATGAATTTTTTAAAACAGCTGTCGGACTGTCTGCTCTTTGAGACAAAGCTTCGCAAGGAGGAGCTGGCTCCCTTTGAGCTCACCGAGCTTCTTATGACCATCAATCAGGGGTATTCCGATTCTCAGATTCTGGAGAGGCTGTATGGCATGATTCACAAGATCGTCTCTCCGGAAAAAAAGCAGTCCGGCACAAATTTTACGAAACAGATTTTCTCTTACGTGGAACAGCACCTGTCCGATTCCAATATCACCTTAAAGGAGATCGCGGAAAATCAGCTGTTCATGAATGTGGATTATGTGAGCAAGCGTTTTTTGAAGGAAACCGGAAGAAAATTTTCCGACTATCTGGCAGAGGTGCGCATCCGTAAGGCCAAGCAGTACCTGGCCGAGGGCTGGCAGATTCAGCAGGTAGCAGAAAAAGTGGGGTGCGGCAACAACCCCCACTACTTCTCACAGCTATTTAAGAAAAAGACCGGCATGACCCCCAGCGCCTACATCAGCAGTCTGCAGCGCAAGTAGGGTCGCCCTCTGCTTTTTGGGCCGCTCTGGCAGCTTCTTCTACAATGGCTTTTCGTTTTTCATCCAGGGGCTCCCCCTTCAGCATTTCATAAAAATCTGAAAACAGCTCCTGGGTGCTTTTCTTTCCCACCTCTATGCGGCTTTCATAAGGAGCATCTTCCCTTTTCAAATTCTTTTGAAACAGTATCTGCAGCACATTAGGATATACGCTCCGAAGAGACGCCATGGGATCTATCAGCTCCTCCCTGTCGGTGAGCGTCACCTGCAGATAATCCGCAAGCCCGTCCCCCTGGGAAAGCACCGTTTCCGCCTTTATCAGCTCTCCAAGTTCTCCCCGGATACATCGCATCTCGTGGAGGGGCTTCAAGGCACGCATTTTTACAGAAACCTTTCCCTTCTCTTCAAGTTCCACAATGTTTACAGATTTTTCCCCCAAAGCCTCTCCAAAGGAATACTTTAAGGCAGAGCCGCTGTAATAGACATTACCGCTCCCCACCTTCTGGGCCTTGTGGATATGTCCCAGGGCTGCATAGTCAAAATTCTGAAATAAAGACGCCGGCACAGCGTCCAGCCCTCCCACATTTACATCACTTTCCGACTGGGAAAGAAGGGGACTCTCCCCCATTTCTCCCACCACAAAATAATGGGTCACAAGAACGCGTCTGCGGCTCTTTTTTTTGTCCACAGGAAGAGAGGACAAAAGCTTTTCCACTGCCTGGGCATTGGAAGCGCACCCCGCCTGGGCCGGTTTTATAAAAGGGAGGCAGACAAAGTCCACCTCTCCAAACGCATCCGTAAGCGTCACTGTTTTGGGCTCTTTTCCCACCTCTCCGGCAATATACAGGCCCTGCTTTTCCAAAATCCGATCCGCAAAGGCCACCCGCTCGGGCGAATCGTGGTTTCCCGTGATCATGATCACTGGAATATGCTGTTTCAGAAGCTTTGTGAGAAAATCATCCAGCAAAGTCACTCCCTCTGCCGGAGGTACAGCGCGGTCATACACATCTCCCGCTATCAACAGGGCATCCACCCGTTCTTCAAGGGCGATCTCCACAATCTGCCTCAAAATGTATGCCTGATCCTCCATCAGGGAGAGCTCAAAAATCCTTTTGCCGATGTGGAGATCGGCAGTATGCAGAAATTTCATTTTTCTTACGCAATTACATGAATCCAGCCCTTGGGAGCTTCGATTCTTCCCATCTGGATACCGGTTAAGGTATCGTAAAGCTTTTGCGTCACAGGCCCCATCTGGCTCATGCCGCTGGGAAGGCAGATCTCTTTGCCATGATCCACAATCTTTCCCACAGGGGAGATCACTGCCGCAGTGCCGCACAGGCCGCACTCCGCAAAATCCTTTACCTCCTCAAAGAGCACTTCTCTCTCCTCCACCTGAAGGCCGAGATATTTTTCCGCCACATATACCAGAGAACGACGGGTGATTGAGGGCAGTATGCTGTCCGACTTAGGCGTAACAACCTTGCCGTCCTTTGTCACAAACAGGAAATTCGCGCCCCCGGTTTCCTCCACCTTTGTCCTTGTGGCTGCGTCCAGATACATATTTTCATCGTAGCCCGCCTTATGTGCTGACACAATGGCATGCAGGCTCATGGCATAATTCAGACCGGCCTTAATATGGCCCGTTCCGTGAGGAGCCGCACGGTCAAAATCACTGACACATATGGTCAGGGGCTTAACACCTCCCTTGAAATAAGGGCCCACCGGAGTACAGAAAACCCTGAATTGGTATTCATCCGCAGGCTTAACGCCAATCACGGCATTACTGCCGAACATGTAAGGGCGCACATACAAAGAGGCGCCGCTTCCATAGGGAGGCACGTAGGCTGCATTGGCCGCCACTACCTGCGTCACCGCGTCTACAAACCGCTCCTTGGGGAATATGGGCATCTCCAGTCTGGCTGCAGACTGCTCCATACGCTCTCCGTTTAAATCAGGGCGGAAGGTCACAATATGTCCATCCTCTGTGGTATATGCCTTCAGGCCTTCAAAAATGGTCTGCGCATACTGCAGTACACCGGCGCACTCATTTAACACCACATTGGCATCCTGTGTCAGAACACCCTGATCCCATGCTCCATCCTTATAGTTGGATACATAGCGTTTGTCCGTCTCCATATATCCAAATCCCAGATTGCTCCAATCAATATTTTTCCTTTCCATCGGCCATTCCTTCTTTCCTAGGGTTGTGCTCTGTTTTTAAGCTATTTTTCTTTTGTTTTTCATTATTATACTTTTCCATCTAAAAGTCAATCTTTTTTCCGCTCATACCTTACAAACTGATAAGCAATGTCAAAGTAAGTCTGTTCCTCGCTCTGTGCCGTGATCTCCCAGTCCGGGTCCTGATCCAGATTTGGAAAATAAGCGTCCGCCTGGTATTCATGATCTATCTTTGTGACATGAGCCACGCTGCAGCAGGGCAGAAGCTGTCTGTAAACACTCTCGCCGCCGATCACATAGACGTCCTGATCCGCATACTGCTTCAGCTCCTCCATAAGGGCCTCCACACTGTGCACCACTACGGCGTCCTTCACATGATAGTCCTTATCCCTGGATAAAATGATATTCACACGATTCTTTAAAGGCATTCCCTGGGGAAAGGTCGCCAGGGTCTTTCGACCAAGCACCACCACCTTTCCCGCAGTCTCCTCCCGAAATTGTCTCTGGTCGTTTGGAATGCTGACTAACAGCCTGTTTCCGCTTCCGATCGCCCAGTTGTTGTCAACTGCAACAATTACATTCATAATCCTTTACTCCCACTTGTCGCAGATGGAATTGATCTGATCCGCAAACCTTGCCATATCCTTGTTTGCCAGTCCATCGCTTTTTTTCACCAGGGCAAGAAGCCTCTGGGCTGCCGCAAGAAGCCTTGCATACACTCCGGAAGCAGGCTTATCCTTCTTCTTTCGCATCACAGGCTGTGCCTCGTACTCAAACTCATTGGACAGCAGATTGAACACCGTTCCGCTGTAAGGCGCATATGCCCTCTGACCATGCTCCACCCGAAGGCATTCCGCAAAGGAGACGCATACGCTGTCCTCCCCGTGCACCACAAATACCTTTTTGGGCTTTTCCTTGAAGGCCGACAGCCATTCGATCAGCCCCTCCTTATCCGCATGGCCGCTCAGGCCCCGAAGCTGCTTTATCTGCGCCCTCACCTGAATGGGCTCTCCGAAAAGGCGTACCTCGTCCGCCCCCTCCACCAGGCTTCTGCCCAGGGTTCCCACAGACTGATATCCCACAAACAATATGGTGCACTCCGGTCTCCAGAGATTATGCTTTAAATGATGGCGGATACGGCCCGCATCGCACATGCCGGAGGCCGAAATGATCACCTTGGGCGTCTCATTAAAATTGATTTCCTTGGACTCATCACTGGTTATGGACAGCTTAAGCCCAGCAAAGGAAATGGGGTTGATTCCCGCATTCACCAGCTCCATGGCCTCCGCGTCAAAGCACTCTCTGCGGTTTTCCTGAAAAATCCCCGTTGCTTCCACCGCCATGGGACTATCCACATACACGGGAAAATTCTCATGTCCCTCCACCAGGCGGCCCACCTTGATCTTTCGCAGAAAATACAAAATTTCCTGGGTTCTTCCCACCGCAAAGGAGGGGATGACCACATTGCCTCCCTTGTCAAAGGTTTCCTTTAAAACAGCCGCAAGCTCCTTTACATAATCCAGCCTGTCCTTAGGATGCAGCCTGTCTCCGTAGGTGGATTCCATCACCACATAGTCCGCTTCCTCAGTGGGCGCCGGGTCCCGGATCAGAGGCTGGTTCTTATTGCCGATATCCCCGGAAAAGACAATCTTTTTCGTTCTGCCCTCCTCCGTAAGCCACACCTCTATGCTGGCGGAGCCAAGCAGATGGCCGATGTCCGTAAAGCGGATTTGTACGCCCTCACACACCTGAATCATTTCATTGTAATTACAGGGCACGATGCGTCGTATAATGCCTTCCGCATCCTCCATATTAAAGAGCGGCTCCTGCCCCTCCACGCTGGAGCTTCTCTTTGCCTTCCTGTTCTTCCACTCCGCCTCCATCATTTGAATGTGCGCACAGTCCCGCAGCATGATGCTGCACAAATCCGCCGTGGCGTCCGTAGTAAATACCTGCCCTCTAAATCCCTTGGCATACAAGAGAGGAAGCAGCCCCGAATGATCTACATGGGCGTGAGTCAAAAACACATAATCGATTCTGGCCTCCTCCACCGGCAAGGGTGCATTTTCAAAAACATTCACTCCCTGCTCCATTCCGTAATCCACCAAAATGTGCTTTCCTCCTGCCTCAAGATAGTGACAGCTTCCCGTAACCTCATGTGCCGCTCCAATAAATACCAGTTTCATTCCTTTGCCCCATTTCTTTTTTTATTATAATACAGCTTATACAGCATTTCTGATTCTATGTTGTATGTCATTTCTACTTCAGCGCATTCGCCGTCTCATAGAAATGATAATACATTCCCTTTTTCTCCATCAGCTCGTCGTGGCTTCCCTCCTCCACGATCCCCTCCTCCGTCAGCACAAGAATCCTGTCCGAATTGCGGATGCTGGAAAGCCTGTGTGCAATGGTCAGGGTGGTTCTGCCCTCCGAAAGCCTGGAAAGAGACTGGGCCACCGCAAATTCACTCTCATTGTCAAGGGCCGAGGTAGCCTCATCCAGAATAATGATAGGAGGATTCTTCAAAAACACTCTTGCAATACTGATCCGCTGCTTTTGACCGCCGGAAAGCTTTACCCCCCGCTCTCCCACATAGGTATCATATCCGTTTTTCAGCTCCATGATAAAATCATGGGCGCCTGCGCGCCTGGCGGCCTCCTCAATCTCCGCCCTGTCCGCCCCCGGCCTTCCGTAAGCGATATTTTCATAGACAGTACCGGAAAACAGATACACGTCCTGCTGCACAATGCCAATGCTCCTTCGCAGGCTCTTTAAAGTAAAATGCTTTACATCCTCCCCATCCAGCGTAATCCTTCCCCCGGACACATCATAAAATCTGGGAATCAGATTGCACAGGGTGGTCTTGCCTCCGCCGGAGGGCCCCGCAATGGCTACCTTCTCTCCGGCCTTCACCTGAAGATTCAAATGGGAGAATACTCTATTGTGATCATCCGGGTATTCAAAGCTCACATCCTCAAAGGCGATATCTCCCCGGGGGTTCACAAGCTCTACCGCATCTGGTTCATCAAAAATCTCAATATCCGCATCCATGATCTGCAGGAAGCGTTCAATGCCCGTCACTCCCCTCTGAAACTGCTCCGCAAACTCAATAATCCTGCGGATGGTGGCAATAAGGGTGCTCACATACAGCATATAGGCTACCAGATCTCCCGGGGCAATGGCTCCTCTGATCATGAAAAGACCGCCCGCCACCAGCACCAGCAGATACATAATGCCGTCAAACATCTTCACCGTGGTCTGAAAAGCCGCCATATAACGGTAAGTCAGCTTTTTGATGTCAAGAAAACGGCCATTATCCTCCTCAAATTTGCCGTTTTCCATCTCTTCATTGGTAAACGCCTTTACCACCTTATGTCCCAAAAGGCTGTCCTCAATCCGGGCATTCAGCTCTCCGATCTGGTTTCTCTGCCTGCGGAAGGCTCCTCTCACACGCAGATTCAAAGCCGTACACACCCCGGCCATAATAGGCACGCAGAGAAAAATAATCAATGTCAGGGGCAGATGAATCCGTGCCAGAATCACAAAAGAAATCACCGTTTTTATGGCAGCAATGAAAAATTCCTCGGGACAGTGGTGGGCAAACTCCGTCACATCAAACAGATCGTTGGTAATCCGCCCCATGATCTGGCCGACCTTGGTATTGTTATAGTAGGTATTGGACAGCTTCTGCAGATGACTGTAGGCGTCCCTGCGCATATCCGTTTCAATCTTTGCTCCCATCACATGGCCCATATCCGCCATATAATAGCTGGCAATACAGTCCATAACTCTCAGGGCCAGATACAAAAGCCCCAGTCCGCCGATGGTCTTTACCGAAAGGGCGGATAAGTCCCTGATGCCCTCGTTGGTGATATATCTCATAATCAGAGGAAGCACCAGCTCACACACGGTTGTGAGCGCAGCGCAGAATAAATCCAGAAGCAGCGTCTTTTTATACTTTTTAAAGTAGGGGAGAAAACGCCCAAAAAGCTCCCCTGTGGTATACTGCCTTATATCCATTTGTCTTTGTTATGCCTTTCCCTTGCAGATTGTACTTGTTATCATTTTAGTATGATATGGATGGATGCGCAAGCTAAATTTGCCCCATCGGTTTTCAAAAGGCCAAAAACGTGATAAGATAAATACCGGATGAAAGTTCGGGAAGGAGCGCCATTATGTCCACATTCTTTAAAACCACGGCAGCAGTTCCAAAGAATGCCGATTTCCATGAAAACCGCTACCACAGCATTCAGACGCTGCGGGGAATTGCAGCCATATTTGTAATTTTGGAGCATATCCGTTTTTTAAACTGCGGAGCCTTCGGCGTGGACATTTTTTTCTGCATCAGCGGCTTTATGATTATGCTTGCCACCCATAAGGACACCCGTTTTTTTCTCAGAAAAAGACTGATCCGCATCCTTCCCCTTTACTATATCATGACCCTTTTTACCTGGACAGTCCTTGTGCTGTTCCCCGGCATGTTTGAACAAACTACGCCTCAGCCCGTATTTCTCATAAAAAGCCTCCTGTTCATCCCCTTTGACATCGGCGGCGGCGTCCTCCAGCCCCTGATGCGCATCGGCTGGACCGTAAACTGCGAAATGTTTTTCTACCTTTTGTTTTTTATTTCCTTTCACATAAGCCACCGATTCCGGGGACTGATCTGCGGCGGGTTCCTTGGCGCCCTTACTGCGTTCAACTATCTGCTCCCCGTTTCCTTTGCTCCCCTTTCCTTTTACGGAAATCCTATCATGCTGGAATTCCTCCTGGGGATTCTCTGCTATTATGCAGCCAGAGGCATATACCGTCTCCACAGCCGCGGACGCCTGCCCGGCTTTCTTGCCCCCCTGTGCGCCCTGGCCGCGCTGCTTCTTTTCTGTGTTCTCCTCTTTACCAAGGAAAACATCAATATCCTGGGATTCCGAAGAGTTTTCCTCTGGGGTATCCCAGGCTTTATGCTGGTGCTTTGCTTCTTTGTGTTTGGACTTAAGTGGAAAATGCCGGCCTGGAGCGTAAGGCTGGGCGACATGAGCTACTCCATCTATTTGATACATTATTATCCGGTGATGTTCCTGGACCGCATGGTATTTGACTTTTCCGTCTGCAGCCCTTACGCTTTGGCGGGAGCTGCCGTGTCTGTGCTCATATGCCTTCTGTGCTCTTTTGTATCCTGGCTTTTGGTGGAAAAACGCCTGACCGGCTTCTTGAAAAAGATTTTTCTTTCCTTGAGTTTCCGCAAACTGCAATAAAAAGACAGATATGTCTTTCCAAAGTACCAATCTGCCGATTTTTGAGAGAT
>NZ_CALWMU010000065.1:0-10416 GCF_944382095.1 Candidatus Acetatifactor stercoripullorum | reverse complement strand
CTTCGAGGAGGCTGGGAGTCTGGCCGCCTACTATTCCAAGGGACGGGGACAGGACAAGGTGGAAATTGACTATGTTCAAAAAAAGCAGATTAAAAAGCCGGCTGGAGCCAAGCCCGGCTTTGTAGTGTACTATACCAATTATTCTCTTATGGCAGAATGCGACATTTCAGCGCTGACTTTGGTAAACGACTGATCTTTTACTTTAACAGGCGGCATTTCTTTGCCGCCTTCACCAAAAGATATCCCTTGGGGAAGCCCAAAAGCTCCTTCTGCGTAACCCCCCGAAGCACGATCAAAAGAACAAAATAGACACACGCCCCTATGCCAATAGCCGGAATCACGGAAATCCGCATGGAGCCGGTGAGCGCAAGCAGCCCCTCATAGACGCCCCAGGCTGTCCCCCCCATAAACAGGGAGGCAATCAAGGGGATCACAAAGGTTTTTAGCAGCTCCTGTCTGTAGCCCACTGCTCTCCGCACGGAAATCTGGTTTAAGATACACATGGCTCCGGAATAGACCGTATTGGCGATGGCCATGCTGTACAAATCCAAATCTGTGTAAAAGAGCAGAGCGATGGCCGCTGCCGTCTGCAGCACCAGTGCAATAGAGGCATTGACAATGGGAGCATTCACTCTTCCCAATCCCTGAAGAATGGAGCTGTTTAACGTAGAAAGCGCATAAAACACAACCGACAGCGACAGCGTCATCAGCAGTCTTGCCGCCAGATTTACAACCTCCTCGGACCTTGGAAACAAAAGATAGGTCACCGGCTTTGCAAGCACAAAAAGCCCTACCGCCGACGGAATGGAAATCAACATGGTAGATTTCACCGCCACGCCGATTTTATGCCTGGCTCCCTGGATATCCTTCGCCGCCATCAGCTGTGCCACCGAAGGGATCATGGCCGCAGCCATAGCGGAGGCAAAGGCAATGGGAATATTGGAAATGGTCATGGCCTGCCCGGAAAAAATACCCCAGTTGGAGTATAGCACCACTGTGTCCAGCTCCTTCATTGCAGGAAGGATTTTCGTGTACACTGCGTTATTCACCGTCCCGCTGAGATTGTACACGGCAGTGCTTAAAATAAAGGGCGTTACCACAGCCGTTATGGTCTTTAAAATCGCTCCGTAGGAATCTACGTGTCTGTGCCTGTCGTTCCTGATTCTGCGCTTTATGATTTTTCGGTTCAGCCCATAAATGGCCGCCATAAACAAAAGAGCTGCAAGCACTCCCATTCCCGTGCCCATAGCGCTGCCAACAGCGCCATAGGCAGCCCTCCTTACCTGTCCCTCCGTATCTGCAGGAACCTCCATCGTCCCCATAAAACCGTTAATCAGAAGATAGGCCGCGCCTATACTCACCACCGCGTTGGCTATCTGTTCCAAAATCTGGGACACCGAGGTCTGGGCCATGCTCTTATGTGCCTGAAAATATCCCCGCAGCACGCCCAGGATACCATAAACAAAAATAGTGGGAGCAAAGGTGCGCAGCACAGGGACAGCCGCTTCTTCTACAAAGATACCGGCCCCAAAAAACAAAAACAGGCTGGCTGCGGCGCCAACCACCAATACATATGCCATAGAGCACAGAAAAATCCTGTGCGCATTGCGGTACTCCCGAAGCGCAAGCTTCTGGGCGATTACCTTTGAGATGGCCGAGGGAATGCTGTAGGAGGAAATCAGCAGAATAATGGTGTAAAATCCATATGCCGCCTGGTAATATCCCAGCCCAAGCTCCCCGATGACCTCCGTCAAAGGGCTCCTGTAAAGGAGCCCTATAATCCTGCTTATGATTCCTGCAGCGGCCAGAATTCCCGCCTGCATTACAAAGTTATTTTTTCTGCCGCCGTTGTCACTCATAGTTCACACTTCTCACTTTTATCCTATCAGCCAGTCGTACATTTCCTGATACTTACGCGCAGACACCGTCCAGGAAAAATCTACCGCCATTGCGCGGTCCACAATTTTATTCCATTCGCGTTTTCTGTCATAATAAATACGTTCCGCATAGCGTATGGTGTTCAGCATCTCATGGGCATTGTAGTTGACAAAGCTGAAGCCCGTTCCCGTGTTCTCATATTCATTATACGGCTCCACCGTATCTTTTAGTCCACCTGTTTCTCTCACAATGGGAATTGTGCCATACCGAAGAGCCATCAACTGGCTCAGGCCGCAGGGCTCAAACAGGGAGGGCATCAGGAAGGCGTCACAAGAAGCATAAATCTTATGAGACAATGGATCAGAATAATAAATATTGGCAGATACCTTGTCTCCGTACTTCCAGTCAAAGTGACGGAACATATTTTCATAGCGCTCCTCACCCGTTCCCAAAACCACAAACTGAATATCGTCCTGACACAGCTCATCCATCACATAGGCAATCAAATCAAGCCCCTTCTGATCCGTAAGCCGGGAAACCAGGCCGATCATCATCTTTTTGTCGTCCTGCTTTAAGCCAAGCTCCTCCTGAAGCGCTCTCTTGTTTTTTACCTTTTCCTTTCGGAAATTCACGGCATTGTACTGTCTTGCAATATAAGGATCCGTCTCCGGATTAAAAGCGTCATAATCTATGCCGTTTACAATTCCTCTCAGAGAATTGCTTCTGGCACGCAGAAGGCCGTCCAGCCCCTCTCCATAAAAAGGTGTCTTGATCTCCTCCGCATAAGTATTGCTCACAGTGGTCACCGCATCCGCAAAAACAATGCCTCCCTTTAACAGGTTCGCATCCTTGTATGCCTCCAGCTTATCAGGGGTGAAATAGTAAGGAGGCAGTCCCGTGATGCTCTGCACTGTCTTTACATCCCATTTCCCCTGGAATTTCAGGTTGTGTATGGTGATTACTGATTTTATGTTACGGAAAAAGTCGCCGTCGTGGAAGCGTTCCTTCAAATAGACAGGAATCAGTCCCGTCTGCCAGTCGTGACAATGGATTAAATCAGGCTGGAAGCCGATAACCGGAAGCACGGAAAGCACAGCCTTTGAAAAGAAGGCAAATTTTTCGATCTCAAAGCGGACGTCGTCACAATAGGGCTTGAATCCGCCAAAATAGCCTTCATTGTCAATAAAGTAATAGTGTACGCCATCCTCTTGGGCCTCAAAAATTCCTACATACACGCTCTTCCAGTTGAAATCCAGATAAAAATTTGTGACGTACCTCAGTTTGTCCTTCATTTCCTGTTTCATACAGGTATATTTGGGAAGAATGACCCTGACGTCAAAATACTCCTTATCTATATATTTTGGCAGGGAACCAACTACGTCGGCCAAACCGCCCGTCTTAATGAAAGGAACTCCCTCCGATGCAGCAAAAAGAATTTTCTTCATTCCAAACCCTCCGCACAAATAGCTTCTTTCCGGCACTCCAAAATCCGCCGCCGCTTCGCACCGGCGCGCTGCTTACGCAGCTTTTGATTTTGTCGCCTTTCCCGT
Source organism: Candidatus Acetatifactor stercoripullorum (assembly GCF_944382095.1). NCBI lineage: Bacteria > Bacillati > Bacillota > Clostridia > Lachnospirales > Lachnospiraceae > Acetatifactor > Candidatus Acetatifactor stercoripullorum. The sequence goes on along the minus strand of NZ_CALWMU010000065.1, from coordinate 6,988 downwards.
TCCGGTACTCCAAAATCCGCCGCCGCTTCGCACCGGCGCGCTGCTTACGCAGCTTCTGATTTTGTCGCCTTTCCCGTTCCGGTACTCCAAAATCCGCCGCCGCTTCGCACCGGCGCGCTGCTTACGCAGCTTTTGATTTTGTCGTCTTTCCCGTTCCGGTACTCCAAAATCCGCCGCCGCTTCGCATCGGCGCGCTGCTTACGCAGCTTCTGATTTTGTCGTTATCCTATCGGAGGAAAACAAATGGATGCTTCGCATCCGCTTGTTTTCCTTCCGATAGGATACATTATACACTATATTTTGTTTGGTGGAAAGGGGTTTGTTTATTTTTAGGAGCGGTAGGATAGTCTGATTTTGTCTGCTATCAGTGCTATAAACTCGGAATTTGTGGGTTTGCCTTTTCCGGTATCTATGGTATATCCAAACAGTGCGTCCAGGGTTTCCATTCTTCCTCTGCTCCATGCCACCTCAATGGCATGGCGGATAGCTCTCTCCACCCGGCTGGGCGTGGTCTGAAAGCGTTTTGCTATGGTGGGATAAAGAATTTTGGTTATGGAGCTGATCATGGCCGGGTCCTCCACCGACATCATGATGGCTTCCCGCAGATATTGATATCCTTTGATATGAGCAGGTACGCCGATCTCATGAATCATGTTGGTTACATCCTGTTCCAGGTCCCGTATATTTACATTTTGCTTCTGTGTCTTTGAAGTCTGAATCTGCGCCGTGCTGCTTTTTGTGGAGGGAACGGTAATCATGATTTGAAACTCTTTGTCCGCATTCATCAAGTCTCCCAGGATTTTGTATACTTTTTCATTATCCTTCGTAGTTGTAATGTTTAACTGTTCCATTAAACTACCTCCCATGCCTAAAAATCTTAAATTTCGTACCTTCCTATTATAAATTGATATTGTTTGCAACATCAACTGCAATTCATCGCAAAATCCGCCCAGCTTCAGCAAAAGGAGCAATAAAACGTGTCCGTCCTGCTTCTTTTCCTAAATATCGTCAAAATCTTTTCTGCCGTCTCTGACTCCGGAAGCTTCCAGGCAAAAAAAGCTGATGCTTTCTTCAGCCATAATGCCGGAGAATTCATCAGCCCCTTAATCATTTTCAGCGCAGAACCCCTTGCCCACAGCAAAGGCATTTGTCTGCAGCAGTCCATTATTTTTTGTTTGCCGCGATGTTATGCAGAGCGTCCATGATGGCCTTCTTCACAGCTTCATCCTGCTCTGCGGCCATTCTGTGCTGCAGATAGGTCTTGGCATATTCTGATCCCAGATTTCCCAACGCCTTCGCCGCTTCCATACGAATCTGAGGCTCTGCATTATCAATCATTCCGGCGATACTGTTCACGCTGTCCTCATCCCGGATTTCGCTGAGCGCTTCCAGTGCAGCCACCACCACTTCCGTCTCGGAAGAGCTTAGAAATTTGATAATCTTGTCCGATTTCTTTTTTTCTGCAAATTTGTGAATTTTTTCTATTGTATGCGCATTATCCATACAAGCATTCCTTCTTTCTGTTCCGGCATCCACTCTCCGGGTAATATTTATTCTACTTTTAATAATAGTACATACTTTTCTTAAATTCAATGTAGGGAATCTTAAACAAATCTAAAATTTTCATAACCTGACAGAGAAGATTATTTTTTCTTTTGGGAATTGTGCGGCTTTCCAAAATGAGCTATACTAAGGGGTATCCGGCCCGTTTGGGGGCCAGGTCAGGAGGTAACCATATGACAAAACAGGAAATCAGCGAGATCAAGAAGCTTTTCACGCAAAAGAATTGTTCTATCACCCGCATCTGCGGCTGCTATGTGGACGGTGAAAAAAACAAGAAAACAGAATTAAAGCAAGCTTTTCTTGCATTGCCCGAGGAAGAGATGTTTAAATATTTTGAAATTCTGAGAAAGAATTTTTCCGGAACCCTGGGAAAAAATCTGCTCACGCTGGACTTTCCTCTCCACAGCGAAAGCGAAGGGGGAACACAGGAATTTTTGCTTCGCCTGAGAGACAGCAAGCTGAAGGACGAGGCCCTTTTGGAGGAGTTTTACGATAAAATCATTGCATCTTACGAATATGTGGGCAACTATCTGATTCTTATCATCCACGACGTGTACGATGTACCCGGCAAGACCCTGGACGGCATAGAGCTTGAGGACGGCTCTGATGAGGTATATGAATACATACTGGCATGTATTTGTCCCGTAAATCTGTCCAAGCCGGGCTTAAGCTACAATGCCGTAGACAACACCTTTCAAAACCGCATTCGCGACTGGGTGGTGGGAATGCCTGAAACCGGCTTCCTTTTCCCCGCCTTCAACGACAGAGGGGCAGACCTGCACAGCACCCTTTACTATTCCAGGAATTCCGAGGAGCTGAGAGAAAGCTTTGTAGAACAGCTTCTGGGCTGTCCCCTTCCTCTTCCCGCCGGAGAACAAAAGGAGACCTTCCAGACCCTGGTTCAGGAAACCCTGGGCGAAACCTGTGATATTGAGGCAGTGAAAAACATTCACGAAAAGCTGAACGAAATGTCACAGGAGCACAAGGAAGAACCAGAGCCTTTGGTTCTTGACAAAAATGAGGTAAAGACCTTGTTTGCAAGCAGCGGCGTGTCCAATGAAAAGCTGGAGGAATTTGACCGGCATTTCGACGAAACCACCGGCGGGCAGACCGCCCTTTTGGTTGATAACGTAATCAATTCCCGTTCCTTTGAGGTGAAAACCCCCGATGTGGTGATCAAAGTAAACCCGGAGCGCACAGATTTGATTGAAACCCGGACGATTAACGGCAGGCCATGCCTTGTGATTGAGCTTGGAGGCAATATTGAAGTAAACGGCATTTCTGTCCGCGCTGTTTTGGAAGAAGCGCCGGAGGCTTTGGCATAACCTGCCAAAGCCCCATCTCAGCAAAGCATATTTCCGACTTCCTCTGCATTCCTGCGTTCCTGCATCCCTGCATTTTCTTAATCAGATACAGACTCCAAAATCATTCCGATTCCCTGTTCCAAAGTCTCCCTGTCCAAGGCGGACATGGCCCGGGCAACTGCATTTCCCTGAGCATCAATAAAGTATGTGGTTGGAATTGCCATAACGCCGTATGCAATGGCCCCCTGGGACTCAGTATCATAATAGACAGGAAAAGAATACCCCTGCTCCTCCACAAATTCCGCCGCCGTCTCTAAGGTCTCCCGGGAGCCGTCTGTGAGATTTATCATCATAAACTGGACTTCCTCTCCATATTCCGCATATGCGGCGTCAAAGTCAGGCATTTCGCTTTTACAGGGACCGCACCAGCTGGCCCAGAAGTTCAGCACCACCGGCTTTCCCTGAAAATCCGACAGCTTTACCTCGTTTCCCTGGGCATCCAGTACCGTGAAGTCCGGTGCAGCCACACCAGAGCCTTGTGCGGTGTCCTCTGTCTCTTCCCCGGAGGCCGTCTGCTGCCCCGCCTGTGCATTCTCTCCCGCATCCGTTTCTTCCGCTGCGCCTTCCTCCACAGCCCCCAGCATGTCCGGCTGCCGGTTCTTTGCCAGAAACTGATATAAAATCATGGCTCCTGCCAAAAGCAGCACCAAGGCTGCCAGAAGCGCAACAAATCCCTTTTTGTTTTTCATAATCCCTCCTAACTCAAAAACGCCAGCAGCCTTCCCATCAGCCCTGTCATCATGGAAATACCCACCACAATCAACAGTCCGCCGCAGATCAGATTGATTATTTTATAGTTTCTCTTAATAAAGTCAAATGTACTCTTCAATTTATCAATCAAAAGTGCGCTGATCAAAAAAGGCAGTCCCAGTCCCAGAGAGTAGCACAAGAGCATCAGCATGCCCGTGGCCACATGTCCCTGCTGGGAGGCAAGCATCAGCGCCGAGCCCAGAAAAGCGCCCACACAGGGCGTCCAGCCCAGGGAAAATACAATTCCGAACAAGGCGGCAGAAAAAAAGCCCATATTTTCTGTATTGACGCTCCGTCTGTTTCCCCGAAACAGATTGATTTTGATCACCCCGAGAAAATGCAGGCCGAAAAACACAACAATCAAGCCTGACACAATGTTGACAGCCGTCTGATATTCTCTCAAAAAGCTTCCCACGGTTCCCGCAAGCGCCCCCATTGCCACAAAGACCACCGTAAAGCCGAGCACAAAGCCCAGGGCCCCTGTCAGTGTCTTTTTTGTGCTGCGCTCTCCCCCTCCTGCAAAAAAGGAAATGTAAATGGGAAGCATAGGCAGCAGACAGGGGGATATAAAAGTAATAATCCCTTCCAAAAATGATATGAAATACTGCATAGCAAAATATCCTCCTATCAAAAGTCCCCTACATTATATCATATTACTCTCTTGATTTCTCCCATTTATTCCTTTATGAATTTTGAATCCGAATCGGGAATCCCTTCGTTGTCCGAAACATATCTTTCCGCCCTCATGTGAAGGTCGTATTTTTCCCGAAGGGCGGCAATGGTTCCCATCATGGGAGAGGCATGATGGATGTCAAGGGACTCTTGATCCTTCCAGCTGTCAATCAGCAGAACCGTTTCCGGGTCGTTCATCGGGAAAAAGTAGTCGTATTTTTCATTTCCAGCTTCCGCACGAATCAGGTCGGCTGTCCCGCTGCGCTCCATCTCCTCGGCGAATTTGCGGGAGCTGCCATCCTTTCCGGTATAATAGAGATTCATGGTAATACTCATTGTACTTTCCTCACTTCCTTTATTTCTTTACATCCAGCAGCTTAACGCCTTCTTCCGGATTACGATCGATTGCGCCGACGATCCTATGGGGTACATATGGCTCTTCCAGACAGGCGATGTCACGCCTTTCGCCCACTCCCATGCCAGAGCGATTTGCTGCATTTTGACACCGTACTTTTGTGCAAGAGCATGGACTCTGCGGACAATCTCCATATCCTGCTCTTTTGTACTGTCATATTTCCCCATGGCCGCCCGGTCGGTTTTGCTGCGGATGGAGTCAGATTTCCACTCCGGCCGGGCCAGATGCCCTGCCGCCAATGGACTGTAAGGCATGAGGGAAACATTCATCTGGCGGCAGATAGGGATCAGCTCCCGCTCATCCTCCCGGTAGAGGAGATTGTAATGATTCTCCATTGCCACAAACTGCACCCAGCCATTGTCTCTTGCAGCAAGCTGCATATTGTAGAACTGATAGCCGTACATAGCGGATGCACCGATAGCACGAACCTTCCCGGCTGCCACCAGATCGTTCAACGCTTTCATTGTTTCCTCAATGGGAGTATCATAGTCAAACCGATGGATAATGTACAAATCAAGATAATCCGTGCCAAGCCGTTTCAGGCTTCCGTCAATCTCGCGGTGGATGGCCTCTGCAGAGAGACGTCCGGGATTAAAGTAAACTTTTGATGCAATGACCACTTTATCTCTTGCTATATTTTTCTTGATTGCCCGGCCTGAATATTCCTCGCTGGTGCCCTCCGAATAGCCATTAGCAGTGTCGAAGAAGTTGATGCCCAGGTCTAAGGCGTGTTTACGATTTTCTCCGTCTCGGTCTCGTCCACTGTCCAGTCGTGGAGCGTCCCGGCCTTTCCAAAGCTCATGCAGCCTACGCAGAGCCTCGATACTTCAATATCTGTGTTTCCTAATTTCGCATATTCCATATTTGCTGATGCCTCCTTAGCTTTCCGGCAGTAACTGCCGGATGCAGTGATATGCCAATTCATAAATCGTCATCTGCGCAGAGGGAATTCCCACCTGTTCCATAACAGAAAGCTGCTTCCCAGTGGGATGGGCATACGCATAAATCCCATAGAGAAATGGGAAAAAAACATAACGGAAATCACGCTTTTCCGTTTCTTCCATGCCGGGCCGATAAGCTTCCAGGCAGTGGTCAATGGCAGTCATGGCACGATAAAAAGCACGCTTGTACTCCATGAGCCGTTCTTCCCGGCTGTTTTCCTCAATCTCATACAGGTTCATGGTCTGAATCTTCAGCATAGTCTCCTGATCCTCCAGAGTGTGCGCCAGCACCTGCGCAAATTCATCCCGGTTCCAGGGTCCGCCGAAGCCCACCTTTTTCAGCTTTTCCGTCCATCGGTCATATTCTCGGGTCAGGAGGGCAAGAAAAATCTCTTCCTTTGTCTCAAAGTAGTTGTAGATCGACGGCCGGGAGAAGCTGGTTTCTGTACTGATGTCCTTGATGGTCACTTCCCGAAACCCCTTGGTGCGATAAAGGATTTCGCAGGCATCTATGATTTCGTTTTTTCTCTGGACAATCAGCTCCAATGATTCCTTTGTCATATCGTTCTCCCCCAAGGCGCCAGGTCCGGCCTGATACGCTTCATCGTTTCTCCTTGAAAGAAAGGCATTTTCCAAGGACATCTCCCGTTTCCAGATACTCATAGGTGGGAAACTCAAGCTTGCCGTCCTTCATTGCCCGATGTCTGACACCGTGTCAATGATATTATTATACCGCTTCTCTGACACTGTGTCAATAATTATTTCCGCAGATCAGGACAAGTGATTTCTCGGCAAATGCCTTGCAGGTACACGGGCTTCGCCGTATAAAGGAAGAAAAACAGAACCGGGGATTTAAGCAAGCTCAAATTCCCGGTTCTGTTTTTTCCTTTGCACGGCTCATGCCTTACGTGAAAGCTGCTGACGGGAATCGGACCCGTGACCTCCGCACTACCAATGCGACGCTCTACCGACTGAGCCACAGCAGCAATTATAAAACAACAAAAAGCACCCGCCAAAGCTGCTGACGGGAATCGGACCCGTGACCTCCGCACTACCAATGCGACGCTCTACCGACTGAGCCACAGCAGCATTCACGGTGACTGACAGGCAATCACCGTGTTACATTCTATCAAAAGACCTGACGTTTGTCAACAAAAAATTACGCCGGTTTACACTTTTTGAATTTTGTCAATAGTTTTGCGACACTTTTTTAAATTTCATGCCGTGATTTTCTCCAATTCCTCTTCAAACAATTCCTTGGATGTCTTAAAGCCTAAAATGCC
>NZ_CALWMU010000064.1:0-10667 GCF_944382095.1 Candidatus Acetatifactor stercoripullorum | reverse complement strand
CAGAAACGATATGGGGATGTAATAATAAGATTATAAAAGGTAGTGCTGCTCATGAATAGTTCATGAAACAACCCTGCTTTAACGCATACTAATCTTGCGGAAGAAATGTAACTATGATAGACTAAACGGGGAGGTGGAGAAATGTTTGAATTATACCAGCTGGAGCAGCTGCTTATCGTGGCGGACTGCGGCACATTATCTGGTGCGGCAGAGCAGCTGCATCTCTCACAATCCGCTCTCAGCCGTTCCATGCAGCGGCTGGAAGATGAAATTCAAGTGCCGCTTTTCATCCGTCACAAAAATAAGATTGAACTGAATGAAAATGGCTGGCTTGCAGTGGATTACGCCAAAAGGGTAATGGAGCAGGCACACTCTATGGTAAGCGGCATTCGGGATTACGACAGGAAACGTCATACCATTTTTGTGGGCTCCTGTGCACCAGCTCCTCTGTGGGAAATGATTCCAGCCCTGTCCAGCCTTTATCCTGATCTGACCATTTCTTCTGAGATACGGGACAGCCAGGTGCTGTTCCAGGGACTTCAGGATGGAGTTTATCATACCATTGTCCTGCCCTATCCGGTTGAATCACCAAGCATTTTCTGCCAGAAATATGAAGAGGAGCATCTTTTTTTCTCTTTGCCGCCGGCCCATCCTCTTTCCGGAAGCAAAGCATTATCTTTAAAGGACCTTGATGGAGAAACCATGCTTCTTCGTGCCCAGCTTGGTTTCTGGAACCGTGTCACAGACGCAAAAATGCCGAACACTCATTTTATTGTCCAGGAGGATGCGGCTTTCAATGAGCTGGTGAAGGCCTCTGCCCTTCCCTCGTTTACCAGTGATCTGGTGATTCAAAGAGAAGGCGAGGCCCCCAATCGAGTTACCATTCCGATTAAAGACGAAGAAGCAAATGTGACATATTATTGCTGCTGTTTGATGAAATCAAAGGCTCTGATGAGGTTTCTTACACAAGAGGCTGTATAAACGATATACCGGCCACTGTTTCAAAGCTTTCACTTCAACCGGTAATAGCAAATTTTCTTCCCGGCACCCTCCCGCTTCAGCTCCCCAGACGCCACCAATTTCCGCAGCGCCCCTTCGATAGTTCTGCACGCTTTTGGTTCTGCCAGCCATGGGATTGTTCCTATGGCTGCATAAAATCTTGTGAAGCTACAGGATATAATTCTACGTAATGGGGATGGCATCGAAGTTCTCATGGATGAGGTTCAGCACATCTCGGTAACCTGCGATTTCCTGCTCATCCCGGTTCCTCAGTGCTCTGCACCTTAGCAATCTCCACCAGCATCTCCAATTCCTCCGGGCGCTGTTTCAGGTATAACTCCTGTTTCCCTACCTCTTTATAGATCGCCGCAATCAGGCTCAAAATCCCCGAGTCCCACTTTTGCTCCTTGATTGCAGAATAGTTGAATGTGCGCATACCCATTAACAAAACAGGACCGCCAGCATACCGACGGTCCTGTTTCTTTCCTCAAGGAATTATATTTTGGTGTTTCCATATTATCGTTGTATCGTTCTTCTATGCTTAAATCTGCATAGATTTTCGCACGATTGGTACGGAATTGGTACAAATCAAATCAGCTTACAGAATTCCTCTGGTTCTATACAAGGTATCCGGCTTCCCTTAAAGTCATCGCAGTTTCTCGTCACAATATAATCTGCCCGAAAAGCTATTGCACACTCCATTTGCAGGCAGTCTTCAAAATCCGAAAATCTTTCATTTGCCAGCGCCTCTAATATTTGGGCCTTATCACCCCCAGGATGTATTTTCTGGATACCGGCCTTTGTGCGCATCTGACCAAATGGAGCAGCGCCGAAACTTTGGAAGCTGGTGCTATGGGGGGAGAATTCTTTGAGACATGGGTTGTCTCCGAAATCTACAAAAGCTACCTGAATGCGGGTCAAAAACCACCATTATACTTTTACCGCGACAGCAATAAGAAAGAGATCGATGTCATCATATATCAGGATGGCACGGTAACTCCCATCGAGATTAAGAAGAGCTCTGCACCTAAAAATGCCGTCAAAAATTTTTCTGTCCTTGCTCCAATCGAGCAAGACCCCAGCGAAGAGGATATCTTTTCCGGAGCCGCTCATTTGAAAGTCAAAATAGGGACAGGAGCTGTTGTTTGTATGTCGGTTGATTTGATTCCTGTTGATAAGAAAAACTGGTATGTTCCGGCTTGGCTGATATAAGCTCTTTTACCATTTGATAAAGATAATGCAGTTCGTTCTATGGATGCTTATGTTGAACCGCTTAATTTACGAGAATCAGAATACAGAAGCCAACATAGATACACTGTATGGGTGGAACAAACGCGCAAAAAACACCAGTCTGGATTTAGGGCCAGACACTTAGATGCCGGATACGGCTATGAGCCTCATAGAGGAGGTGCAGAAGCCCAGACAGTAGAACAGAGAACAGGCCAAAGAAACTGCCCGCTTAAAAGAGGAAAGTGAATTTCTGCCGGAAGCAGGTGCTTTTTTCGCAGCGAGCCGTGGGAAGTCAACAAAAATCTGAGAATGCAGTTTATTGATAGGAAGACCGAAGATGTGGGCAAGGCGAGGATGAAGGAAGAATTACTGTACGGCAGATATAACACAAAACAAATAACAATAAAAGAACTTGAAAACCCTGATCTTGGAGATACTGCATGATCTATTGGAACACTCGCCGGATATGCTCGGACAATGGGGTATTGCCGCCCATGATCAAACGCAAACAATACTATGAATCACTGGAACAGGCAGCTTAAAGGTTTTGATAAATCCATAGAAGATTCCATTTCTTTTGACTTTTATTATATTAATAACATACTGGCTATTCCTAAACCTACAGCCAAATCAAAAAATTCCGTTACAGAATTATATTTCGATTGGCTGAATGAATGGGTGGAGGTGGAAGGTTGGATTATATTTCTCAATTATACAAACCAAAACAATTGAATTATAGCTGAATCCCTCACTTTACCTAATCAACAGAAAGTAAAAAATACAATTTCTTAATGTTTAGCTGAAAGCAAGGGATATTCCAACCGCCGGAATATCCCTCTTTTCTTAATGCTTATCTTAAACTGTCATTTGTCGTTTGAGCGCGTCCTCTTTATTCAATTTTGGTCGTAAATCGGTCGTAACTTTGAACCTTCACGCGTCCAAACCCTTGATTTTACTGGCTTTATTTCTCCAACGACTTCATCGTGGGAAACAGCAGCACATCCCTGATGGCCGGAGAATTTGTCAAAAGCATCACCAGTCTGTCAATGCCGTAGCCGATGCCTCCCGTAGGCGGCATACCAATCTCCAGCGCATTCATAAAGTCCTCGTCCGTGGTGTTTGCTTCCTCGTCCCCGGCTGCCAAAGCAGCCTCCTGCGCCTGAAAGCGCTCTCTTTGATCGATGGGGTCATTCAGCTCAGAGTAGGCGTTGCACATCTCCCGTCCGTAGATAAACAGCTCAAAACGCTCCACATAATCCGGCTTGTCCGGCTTCCTCTTGGTAAGGGGAGAAACCTCCACGGGATGATCCATCACGAAGGTGGGCTGAATCAAGTGCCCCTCTGCAAATTCCTCAAAAAACAGATTCAGAATATCACCCTTTGCATGACGCGCCTCATAATGAACGCCCTTCTCATCTGCGATCTTCTTTGCCGCCTCCGTATCGGGAATCTGGTCAAAATCCACCCCGGCATATTTTTTCACCGCTTCCACCATGGTAATGCGCTCAAAGGGCTTTCCAAGATCGATCATTTCTTCCCCATAGGGAATCAGGGTGGTGCCGCACACCTCCTGTGCCACATAGCGGAACATATTTTCCGTCAAATCCATCATGCCGTGATAATCCGTGTATGCCTGATAGAGCTCCATCAGGGTAAACTCCGGGTTATGCCTGGTGTCAAGTCCCTCATTGCGGAACACGCGCCCGATCTCAAAAACACGCTCCATTCCGCCCACAATCAGCCGCTTCAAATACAGCTCCAGAGAAATACGAAGCTTCACATCCTCATCCAGGGCATTGTAATGAGTTTCAAAGGGTCTTGCGGCCGCGCCCCCCGCATTGGACACCAGCATGGGAGTCTCCACCTCAAGGAATCCCTGATTCTCCAGATAACGGCGGATGGCGCTGATAATCTTAGAGCGCTTTACAAAGGTATCCTTTACCTCGCTGTTCATAATCAAATCCGTGTACCTCTGGCGGTAACGGATATCCGTATTAGTAAGACCATGAAATTTCTCAGGAAGCACCTGCAGGCTCTTGGAAAGCAGCGTCACCTGCGCGGCATGAACGGAAATCTCTCCCGTCTTTGTCTTGAACACTTCCCCTTCAATACCTACAATATCTCCCACATCATATTTCTTAAAGTCCGCATAGGACTCCTCTCCAATACTGTCGCGGGCCACATAGGACTGAATATTCCCCGGCAAGTCCTGAATATTGCAAAAAGAGGCTTTGCCCATAACACGCTTGGACATAACACGGCCCGCAATGCGGACTGTTTTTCCCTCCAGTTCCTCAAAGTTTTCCTTGATATCTGTGCTGTGATGGGTCACATCATATTTGGTAATCTGAAACGGATCCTTGCCGGCTGCCTGAAGTGCCGCCAGCTTCTCTCTTCTTACCTTAAGCAGCTGGTTAATATCCTGCTCCTGCCCTCTTGGATTTTGTGCTTCTGCCACGATTTTCTCTCCTTATCTGTTCTCGGCGGTATCAGTTTCCTCTCTGGATTTCCAGAATTTTATAGGAAAATACCCCCGCCTGTGTCTCCACCTCCACGGTATCTCCGGTCTTGCGTCCAATCAACGCTTTTCCGACCGGGCTTTCATTGGATATTTTTCCCTTCAGGCTGTTCGCCTCCGTGGAGCCTACAATCTTGTATTCCAGCTCCTCGCTGTATTCCAGGTCAAGCAGCCTCACCTTACAGCCGATATTGATCTTATCCAGGTCTACCTCGTCCTCCAAAACCACCTCGGCATTTTTCAAAATCTTTTCCAGCTCCTCAATCCGCGCCTCAATGTCTCTTTGCTCGTCCTTTGCCGCGTCATACTCCGCATTCTCGGACAAATCCCCCTGTTCTCTAGCTTCCTTGATTTTCTGAGCCACCTCCTGGCGTCTTACCACCTTCAGATCATGTAGCTCATCCTCGTATTTTCTGAGGCCCTCGTAGGTCAAAATATTCTTCTTCTCCTGCATGACAAACACCTTCCTAATTTTGATTCTATCACGTAAAATAGTAAACTCCCAATTAACTTCCGTATTATACCCATTTTTATCCACAGTGTCAAGGCAATACAGGATGTTTCCATTCCTTTTTCAGGGAAACATACCGGATTCCCAGATTCCGGCTTTCCATGCGTCTGCACTTTTCCTCCTGGGCGTCCATGTCCAGCCAGATGCTCCCCTTTGCGATCTGTCCCGTGGGAATCTGCACCTCCCCGGAAAAATCCAAAATAGAGGAGGGTTCCCTGCATGCCACCCCGGCCCGTTTTAAGGTCTGCCCCGGTTCCAAAACCTGCACTGCTGCCGCCAGTCCGTATTCCTCATAAATGTCCTCCAAAAAGTCCTGAAGCGGTTCCCGGTAACACTCTTTCGGCAAAATCCATTTTAAGCTTTTCATTTTACAGGCATAGCGCCTAATCAGCAAGGGCAGCACGGAGTCATATCCCAAAATTAAAAAATGAGGATTCCCTGCATACTGCATCATATGCTCCACCCACTGGGATTCCCGAAAGCTGTCAAATACCGGCACCCTCCAAAGCCTGCTCCAGATTTCCCCGGGAACAGAAGCCTGGCTCTGCCTGGGCTTTAACAGATGCTCCAGTGCTTCCTCGCAGGAAAAACAGCAGTCTTCCAAGGAAAGCTCCTCTCCCTCTGAGCCAAACATTTCCAGCACCAGTGCAAGCTGTGCTTCCCAGTAACGCCACCTTTTTTCGATTGCCTTCCTTCTTTTTTTCTCTCCAGGCATTTGAAAAAGCCGCTGATACCAGGGTCTTTCTATAAAAGCCTCTTCCCTCTGCCTCAAAAGGGTCTCCTCCGCCTCCCAGCGCTTCACCAGCCCTCTGTCAAGTCCTGCGCGGATCAGCAGATAATCCTTTTGCTGCAGGCGGTACACCTGACAGGGCTTTGTAAGAAATTGTCCTTCCTCTGCATAGCTTTGTCCTCTGGCAGTATAAAAATAAATGATCCTGTCCATGGCATAAATATATGCCGCAAAAAACTTTTGTATGCAAAAGACAGGCTGCCTTTCCAAAGCAATCTCTTTAAGCGTCCGGAAAGATCTCTTCCACGCCCCGAATCAGCGCATCCATGCTTTCCAGCGTATTGATCATCTGGCGGAATCTGGCAGAATGGGGCATTCCCGCAGTATACCAGGACAAATGCTTTCGCATCTCCCTGACACCGGTGTATTCCCCCTTGCATTCCAGCTGCAGCCTGGCATGGCGAAGGATAAGTTCCCGCTTTTCTGCGTTGTCAGGCCTTGGGGGTATGGCTCCCGTCTCCAGATATTGTGATATCTCCCGGAAAATCCAGGGATTTCCCTGGGCGCCTCTGCCGATCATAATACCGTCGCAGCCGGTTTCTGAGAGCATCTGCTCTGCCGCAGCCGGAGAGTCCACATCTCCGTTTCCAATCACCGGAATGCTCACCGCCTCCTTCACCGCACGAATGATCTCCCAGTGGGCCCTGCCGCTGTAATACTGCTCTCTTGTCCTTGCATGCACCGCTATGGCAGCCACGCCGCAGGCCTCTGCGATTTTTGCCATCTCCACCGCGTTGATATGCTCCTTGTCAAAGCCCATTCTGATCTTTACCGTCACGGGCTTTTGCACCGCCTTAACCAGTCCCTCCAATATCTGCGCCGCCAGCTTAGGGTTTTTTAAAAGAGCGGAGCCCTCCCCGTTATTCACCACCTTCGGTACAGGACAGCCCATGTTAAAGTCCAGAATGGAAAAAGGCCTCTCCTCAATTTTTTTTGCCATTTCGCTTACAATCACCGGGTCGGACCCAAACAGCTGTAGGGAAACAGGCCTCTCCTTTGGATGAATGTCAAGCAGCCGCTCTGTATTCTTATTGCCATAAAAAATTGCCTTGGCGCTGACCATCTCCATGCACACAAGCCCCGCTCCCAGCTCATGGCACAGCAAGCGAAATGGCAGGTCTGAAACACCTGCCATGGGAGCCAGTAACACATTATTTTTTAATGTCACGCCGCCTATCCTAAGCGCGCTCATCTCTTTGTCCTGTTCTTCTCGTAAATGATCCGCAGGCCATCCAGGGTTAAGGCGCTGTCATAGATGTCAATGGCATCCGTTTCATCGGAGATAATTCTGCCCAGCCCTCCGGTGGCAACCACCTTCAGATTGTCCAGGCCGCTCTCCTCCTTCACCTTCTTGATGATGTACTCCGTCTGTCCGATCTGTCCGTACATCAATCCCGCCTGCATACTGCTTATGGTTTCCTGGGCCAGAATAGATTTGGGCTTTTTGATCTCGATATTGGGCAGCTTTGCCGTCTCCTTCCACAAAGCCTCCGAGCTGATGCGGATACCCGGCGCGGTAATGCCCGCCGCAAATTCTCCCTTTTCCGTGATCAGGTCATAGGTGGTAGCCGTCCCGAAATCCAGCACAAGCACCGGCCCGCCGTACTTCTCATAGGCTGCCACTGCATCCACCATACGATCCGCGCCGATGGCTCTTGGGTCCTCCGTCACAACCTTTATGCCTGTTTTTACACCGGGTCCCACAATCAGCGGCTTGGTTTTCGTATATCGGATCAAGGCGCTGGTTAAGGAGTGCATCACATCCGGCACAACGCTTGCAATGATGGAGCCCTCCAGCTTTAACGCGTCAATATCCCGGTTTTTCAAAAGCTGTGTAATGATCACCCCGTACTCGTCCGAGGTTCTGGGCGTCTTGGTCATCATGCGGAAGGTTGCCTCCGCCGTCTCCCCGGCATACACTCCCAGCGTCATATTCGTATTTCCAACATCAATCACTAAAATCATAGAATTATCCCTGCTCCTCTTCTTTCAAAATCTGGGAAATATCTTCCTTCAAAATAAAAACCCTGTAATACAGGCTTAAGGATTCCAGCAGCTCCTGGCGCTTTCTGCGGATTTCCGAAACCAACAGCCCGCTGGAAATTTCATCGTAGTAAATATCATCCTCCTCCGCATTCGTCTCTAAAGACAGCGAGCCATCCTCCTCAAATACGATGGTGAAAATCCCCCCTACCTCCTCCGTAAACAAAACACAGATAATATGCAGCTCGTCCTTAATAGAGTCAGGAATGCCGTTAAAAGCCGGATTAAAATAATATTTCATATCATAGGCGTTGGCACCGCAAAGCACCACTCTCTTATCGTCCATTTCAGCCTCCGCAATCTATACATAGCCATAAATGCCTCTGACGGACACCTCTCCCGCGTAAACCGCAGTCAAACCGCCCTCAGACCTCTCCACCAGAAGCTCTCCCGCGTCGTTGATCCCTCTTGCCACTCCCCGGTATTCTCCCTTTGGGTCCAATACGCAGACCTCCCTGTCACGGTTCACCAAAAGGGCATTGTACCTGTCCTTAAGTCCTTTCAAGCTCCCTGTTTCCACAAAGGCCTCATATTCCCGCTCGAATACCTCCATCACATTGGCCAAAAGTCCGCTTCTGGATATTTTTTGTTTCAGCTCTTCCTCCAAGGCTGCCGCCGTAGAGGCAATCTCCGGCCCAAAGTTCTGCTTTTTTACATTAACGCCGCAGCCGATGACCACATAATGAATATAATCCCGCTCGGCGCTCATCTCTGTCAAAATCCCACAAACCTTTTTCCCATGCACCACAATATCGTTGGGCCATTTGATGCCGATCTCCAGACCATCCGGCTCCTCTTTTCCCTGTCCGGATGCCGTTTTCTCAATTCCCCTGGCAATGGCATAGGCCATCACAAGGGTCAGCATGGAAGCGGTATCCGGAGAGAAATCCGGCTTCAAAATCAACGTAAAGTAAAGATTGGTTCCCGCCGGGCTGCTCCAGTTCCTTCCCCGTCTGCCCCGTCCCTTCGTCTGCATATCCGCCACAATCAAGGTGCCATGGCCGGCCCCTTTCTCCGCATCCATTTTAGCCTGCAGATTGGTGGAGCCCAGACTGTCATAAAAGTAAACCGGCCTTCCCGCCCACCTTGTCCGAAGCCTTCCTGCAATTTCATTTCCGCTGTAGACCTCATCTGAATCCCGCAGAAGGTATCCTCTGTTTCTCACAGCCTCAATGAGATAGCCCTCTTTTTTCAGCTGCTCCACAGCCTTCCAGACCGCCGTCCTGGACACGCCAAAGCGCTCACACAGCTCCTGTCCGGAAACAAAATCCTCTCTGCCCCGCAGAAGCTCTAAAATTTCCTGCTTCATAGGGTTGCCGCCATAACAGCCTTGATGGTGTGCATACGGTTTTCGGCCTCCTCAAACACCAGGGAGTTTAAGGATTCAAATACCTCATCCGTCACCTCCATCTCAGTAATGCCAAAGCGCTCTCCCATCTGAGCGCCGATTTTTGTCTTTAGATCGTGGAAGGCCGGCAGACAGTGCATAAATACGGCGTTTTCCCCGGCGTTCTCCATCACGCTTTTATTGACCTGATAAGGGGACAGCTCTCTGATTCTCTCTTCCCAGACCTGCTCCGGTTCACCCATGGAAACCCATACATCTGTATAAATCACATCCACATCCTTCGTTCCCAGTTTGACATCCTCTGTAAAGCGGATGCTGCCTCCCGTCTCCTTTGCTATAGCCTCACACTGGGACGCAAGTTCTTTGGCCGGAAAATACTTTGCCGTGGTGCAGGCCGTAAAGTGCATTCCCATTTTTGCACAGGCCACCATAAGGGAATTTCCCATATTGTAGCGGGCATCCCCCATATAGGTAAGCCGGATTCCCTTCAGGTGTCCGAAATGCTCCCGTATGGTCAAAAGATCCGCCAGCATTTGGGTGGGATGAAATTCATTGGTAAGCCCATTCCACACAGGCACCTTGGAATACCTGGCCAGTTCCTCTACAATTTCCTGCTCAAATCCGCGGTATTCAATTCCCTCGTACATGCCCGCCAGCACCCGGGCCGTATCCGCAATGCTTTCCTTTTTGCCAATCTGTGAGCCTGAAGGGTCCAGATACGTGGTTCCTATTCCCAGATCATGAGCTGCCACCTCGAAGGCACACCGGGTGCGCGTGCTTGTTTTTTCAAAAATCAACGCCACATTTTTTCCTTTCAGGGTATCCACCGGGATTCCCTGTTTCTTCTTTTCCTTAAGCTCAGAAGCCAGGTCCAGAAGATAGTTGATTTCCTCCGGCGTAAAGTCAAGCAGTTTCAAAAAATCGCGCCCCTTTAAATTCATAAAGCATGCCTCCCTTAATTGTTATTCGTTTTTTTATTCTATCACAGGATGTTTTTTTTCACAATGGCTTCTTTTCAAGGAAAAACCGCGCAGGCCTTCCCAATTACCGGAAAGCCAAACGCGGTTTCTCAGTGCGCCTGCGGCGCACGTTTTATACGTTTTTAAGGCTGAATTTGGTTTGCGGTCTCCTTCCATGCAGATGCAAGGCTTGCCCGTCTTTAGGATTTAGCACTAGATTTTTTCGGGGTCAATTTTATATAGATATACTGCAAGCCAGCATATATGCT
>NZ_CALWMU010000063.1:0-10955 GCF_944382095.1 Candidatus Acetatifactor stercoripullorum | reverse complement strand
CCTCTGAATGTCTTCCTTTTTGGAATTTTCAGGTCTGCATTACTGTTTATTTGTCAAAGTGCATCTGCCGTTTCCTCTGCGGCAGCCTGATCATAATACCACGCTTCCTCCGCTTTGTCAACTGCTTTTTTTATTTTTTTCATCTGGTTTTGTGAGATGAAATAAAGTAAATTCTTTGTTGCAATGAAATTTCCCTCAGCAACGAAAATGAGTATATCATCCTGTCATCCCGTTGTCAACACCAAATTTACTTTTTTTTACCCTTTTTTTACAAATTTTGTAACAGTTCAGCTATAAACTGTATGGCAGGCAACTCATGCTTGCATGAAGTTGCCTGCCATACAGCTTATAAGCGGAGCGCCCGATAATGAGCAAAGGCAGCTGCAAAGCAGCGAAAAAGCGCCTTGGCGCGGCTTTGCGAATGGCGCGGGCTGTACTGTTACAAAATTTTGTTACTGCAGCTGTATTGTGTAGCTTTCTGTCTCACTTCGCAGTCTGAGGGAAATGCTTGACACTGAGGAAAGCACTCCCTGATCCATTTCCGCTATCAGAACCACATCGGCGCTTTCACCCGCTGCGATGGTATCTCTGTAGGTAGACATATCATTCAGCAGCATGGTCATCAATGCGTTTCGTGTAGTGTCTCCGTTTACAGTTATCCTGTAAATAATATTTTCCTCCAGCAGATTCACCTCTACATCGCTTCCCGTCTGGTTTGCGATGGTAAATGCAAGCACAAGCAGGCTGTTGCCCTCCGAGGCCTCCAGCATAAAATATTCTGAGCCCTCGTTTTCATCCGGATAAACCTGGAAGGTATTGCATCCCTGATAGGTGACTGTCACTCCTTCCGGCAGTCCAAAAAACGCCTCCATACTGGCAGCCTCGTTGTTTTCCGGCACATTTGTTTCTGCGGCAGCCTCTGTTGTGGGTGTCTCTGCAGAAGAATCCGTCTCTGCGGCAGGAGCTTCTGTCTCCTGAGACTCTTCAGCAAGGGTCTCCGGCACCTCCACTGTGGACAAGTCTACCAGCCTGCTCCTGTTATTCGCGTCGTATTTCATCAGCGTTACCGCGGCATATTCCCCTATAGCCTCCTCCTGCTCAGGAGTCAGCTCCGGCATGCTGCTGCATCCGGTCAGCAAAAATATTACGGCGCCGGCCTGTGCAATTGCTCTTACGATTTTTTTTCTCATCATTTCTCCCGTCCGTCTCCTTTATTGAGGTATTTCCTCTTCCTTTTTTGGCGCATTTTGATCCAAAGCATTCTTTTTTTCCAGTATAATATAAATTCCTGAGATCACAAGCGCCATTACCCCCACTGAAAACAGCAGAATGGTTCTTTGCAGTGTGGGCGCTCCCATAAAATCATATAGGACAATTTTACCACAAACCAAAAGAGAAAGCACTAAGCCATATATCCTAACACTCTTTTTCTTTTCCACAAATCCTGCCGCCACGCCAACCAGCGCAATCAGCATCAATAAAATACTGTTTACCACTGAAGGCCCCAGTCTGACAATCAATGCCATATAAGTAAGAAACACCGCCGTTATCATGGACTTATTGCCAAAATTCATGCTGTATTTTTCATGGAAGGTAATTACAATGGTGGCAAGGCCAAATACAAGCATGCACAAATAGGTGACATAAGCATTTCGATACCCCGGCCAAAGAAGGCATAAAAAGCATACAATTTGTCCCGCAAGGGCAAGGGCATTAAACAAAATAATATTTTTCCCCCTCCATCTGCTTACATTGTTAAACAGCAGAATTCCACCAAAGAGCACTCCCACAAAAATAGGCAGCTTCAGCATGGCCGGCATCAAAAGCATCAAATAGAATGCCGTTGTATAGGTAGTCAATATCTGATAATAGGGGTGAAAGAAGCTGATGAATGGAACACTCACCAAAACTCCGGCCAGCAAAAGATTCCCGCACAGTAAATCCTCCGGGCCAGCAGGCATGGAGCGAAATGCCTGCGCCATGAGACTCACTGCCGTGGTCAGGATTACATCATTTACCTTCAGCAGGAAAACAGGCCGGAAGGCTGACAAAAGCTTTGCAATCACAAGCAGTGCAAGCCAGAATATCGGTCCCTGCACTCCCTCCAGAAACAAGGCCAGAATCATCAGCGTCAGATT
The DNA here is from genome assembly GCF_944382095.1 of Candidatus Acetatifactor stercoripullorum. Classification (NCBI taxonomy): domain Bacteria; kingdom Bacillati; phylum Bacillota; class Clostridia; order Lachnospirales; family Lachnospiraceae; genus Acetatifactor; species Candidatus Acetatifactor stercoripullorum. The sequence goes on along the minus strand of NZ_CALWMU010000063.1, from coordinate 8,817 downwards.
TGCAAAGGTATAGATGCACCATTTTTCCTTATGTTTTAAAAGAAGCAGAAATCCTATCAGACATATAAGTGCAATTCCCAGCAAAACACCCCAGCAGAAAAACAGGCTCTCCCTGTCGTGCATTGCAATTTCAAAGCAGAAAATAGACAGATAAAGCACGCCGCTTATGCCGTAGGCTGCCTGCACTCCTTCCGTTTTCTGCCCGCGCCTTGCAGATGTCACAAGCAAAAGCTGCAGGACGAAAAGAGAGCTTAAAAGAAAGATAATCCTGGGCTCAGGCGCTATCTGGCACCACATGGCTCTCCAGATAAAAATCTGTGCAAAAACAGTGTTTGCCAGCATGTGCAGGATATTTACCCCCGTGCGGCAGTTATTTACGGGAAGGAACACACAAACGATGTTAGTAAGCAGGATCATACCGCAGACCACCAAAAACTCTGCATCCGTTATCCCCACTCCAATGGGAATAAAGCACAGATAGCAGGCAATCAGACCCAGTATCCTGTAAAATGCCGAATCCCGCTTTCTGCTCAAAAGCGCTACAAAAATCATAATTACAGCAGTAAGCAGCACAGCCATCCATCCCGGGAAATTATGCAGAACCAGATAGTTGAGCACCGTAGATAAAAACAGTCCGCTGATTCCCACCGCCGACAGCACACTGCCCAATATTTTCCACCTGCGGTAAATAAAAATTTCTGATATCAGCAAAAACAGAGCAGAAAAAGCGTACAGGCTCATTCCCCTCACAAATCCGTTCATATAATTGATTCCAGCCATCACAAGCGCCGCCAGAATAAAGGCTCCTCCCAGCACGCTCAAAAGCACTGCCCCGACGGCAAACTCTCCGCTTCCTCCAAGCATCTGTTTCTTTGGCTTTTCAATCTGCGCACTCTCCGGCACGGTATTGGCTGAAACATATTGATTGGATGGTACATATTGATTAGACGAGACATATTGATTGGCCGAAACATATGTATAGGAGCCAGACTTAGGCTGCTCCATTTTGTTTTGATACATCCGCAGGCTTCTCTCAAGTTCATCCAAAAGCAGGTCCGTTTGATATTTCTGCTGTATCACCCGCTGCATAAAATTTTGCAGATACGCTGTAAATTCCCGATCCTGAGACTGGGAAAGCAGCAGCCGGACCCGTTCCTCCAAGCTTTCCAGCTTTCCCCTTGCTTCATCCTTTTCCCTGATATCCATATTCCATCCTCATTCCTGTGTTTCTCTTTCTAAATAAACAAATTTGGGGAGACCTGCCTTCACAGGGCATAGCTTTCATATTTTGCCCGCTCCTGCCTGCTGCAGTTTACATGAAGCAAAATACCCCTTTCCGTATATTCCCGTTCCAAAACAGAAGCATTTTCCATTAAGCTGGAAACCACCGCTCCCTTATCGTACGGAATCAGAAACCTGCAGTCCTGATTATCCGCATACACTCTGCTCTGTATCATTTCTGCCAGTTCTTCAATTCCCCTGTTCCCTTTTGCTGAAATATAAATCTGATCCCCTCTTATCTGTGGCAGCTCTGCCTCCAAACGGCATTTATCCACTTTATTATACACCAAAATCTGTGGAATGTCTCCTGCTTCCAGTTCCCTTAGCGTTTTTTGCGTCACTTCTATCTGCTGTTTGTAATTCTCATCAGAAAAATCCACCACCTGCACCAGAAGGTCCGCATTCCTCACCTCCTCCAGGGTAGACCGGAATGCCTTCACCAATCCATGGGGAAGCTTGTGAATAAACCCCACTGTGTCTGCCAGCAAAAAGGGCCTGCCGTCCACATCAATACTGCGTACGCTTGTCTCCAAAGTAGCAAACAGCATATCCTTTTCCATCACTGTTTTCTGCGGGCATTCCCCATATTTTTCTACCATTCGGTTTAATATGGTGGATTTTCCTGCATTGGTGTACCCCACCAGGGCAACCTGTGGAATTTGGGAGTCCTTACGCCGCTTTCTCTGGGTCTGTCTGGATCTTTCCACCAGCTCCAGTTCCTTTTTCAGCTCACTGATACGATGTTCAATTTTTCTGCGGTCCAGCTCCAGCTTTTTCTCGCCGGTTCCCTTGCTGCTCATGCTGCCGCTGGCGCCGCCTTGTCTGCTCAACGCTTCATGGAGCCCTACAAGCCTGGGAAGCATATACTCAAGCTTTGCCATCTCCACCTGCAGCTTTGCCTCCCTGGTCTGCGCTCTCAGAGCAAAAATATCCAAAATCAGGTTCGTCCTGTCCAAAACCGGCAGCTCCAGTATGCCGGTGAGATTTCTCACCTGGGAGGGCGAAAGGGCATTATCAAAAATCACTTCCTCTGCTCCGCATTCTCCGGCAAAGTCTTTTACCTCTACAGCTTTTCCGCTTCCGATGTACAACGCCCTGTTTACGGTAAAAAGCCTTTGTGTGATGATTCCTGCCACCTCTTTGCAGGCGGCCTGGGCAAGATTTTTCAGTTCCTCCATGGAACGTTCAAAATCCTTCTCTTCTCCTGTGTCCACCCCCACTAAAAGCACCTTTTTCCAAGCTATGTCTCCTGTCTCTTCCCTCATAAACTTCCTTTCGTCTAATTTTCCTGCACCGTCTCAAGCTCAAACCAAAACAGTACGCCGTTTGTATAATTTTCAACGCCATACTTTTGGTTCATGGAATCCATTATTGCCTTCACAATGGAGAGTCCAACACCGCTCCCCCCATATTCCCGGGTTCTGGCCTTATCCACCTTATAAAATTTTTCCCATATGTGGTCAATGGAATCTGCCGGTATAGGCTCGCCAGTGTTAAAAACAGACACTCTCACCCGCCCATCCCCATTTTCCAGCTTAACGTCAATAATCTTATCTCCAGCGCAGTGATTTACCGCATTGGAAAAATAATTCATAAACACTTCCTCTGTCTTATACTCGTCCGCCCATACATAGACGGGCGCATAGTCCTTCATGCGAACCTCTATCCCGTTCTGCTTCGTAAGAATTCCAGCCGACTGAATATAATTTTTTAAAAGTGCTACAATGTCAAAGCGCTCCATGCTTACCACATCATTGCCGAATTCCAGCTGGTTCAGCGTCAGCAGCTTCTTCACCATATGATTCATCTTGGCGGCTTCGTCCATGATGACCTCGCAATAAAAATTTCTGCTGTCAGGATCGTCATTGATCCCCTCCTTCAGTCCCTCCGCATAGCCCTGAATCAGTGCAATCGGCGTTTTCAGCTCATGGGACACATTGGAAAGAAATTCCTTGCGCATCTCGTCAATTTTTTCTTTTTTCTCAATATCCTTCTGTAATTCATTGTTAGCCGTCTTTAACTCCGAAATGGACTCCTCCAGGCTGGCCGACAGCTTATTGATATTTTCCCCCAGCATATCGATTTCATTATTTGCCTTATCATGGTACTTTGCTTCAAAATCAAGGTGAACCATGCGCTCGGATATGCGGTTTAATTCCAGTATGGGCTTTGTCATTTTCCTGCATACAAACCAGATAATGACGCCTCCTGCAATGGTTCCAAGACATCCCACATAAGCAAAAAAGCGGTTTGCAATCTTTGCGCTCTCCTGAATGCTTTCCATAGGCGTACTTAAAATAAAGGAAATCCCCGTATCCAGTCTGCCATACATCTCTAAAGACTGATTACCCGCCGGGCCTGTTTTCTGAATGGTATAATCCTTCCCCTCCTCCAAAATCTGCAGATCTGCAGGCTGAAAGCCGAAAATGTAGCCGATCAGCTTATTTTCCAGATAGTCGCCTCCATTTTCGGAAAGATACCGGGTCTGGGAATTTACGTCGATAATCGCCACCGTTATACTGTACATTCGGCAGATATTGTCCAGTTCCTCCTGAAATACTTCAGAGCTGTAGGTATCGCTGCCTGTTACCTGGGCAATGGTGGTGTAAGCGTCATATATCACGTTTCGCTTTGTCCTGGTGTAATACTCTTCCAGGAAAATACTGTTAATGAGCCAGCACATCAATATGATGCCGGCCATTAATCCAATAAAAATCAATGCAAACTGTCTTCTGATCGATGGCCTCATAGCAGTATTATTCTTCCTCCAGCTTATAGCCCATTCCCCAGATAGTCTTTATCATATCGCCCTTTTCACCCATTTTGCTGCGCAGTTTTTTCACATGGGTATCAATCGTACGGGCATCGCCAAAATAGTCGTAATTCCAGACATTATTTAGAATTTTCTCTCTGGAAAGGGCAATTCCCTTGTTCTCGATAAAATAGGTCAAAAGCTCAAATTCCTTATAGCTTAATTCAACCGGCTTTCCATCTATCAACACCTGATGGGCAGCCTTGTCAATGGAAATGCCGCCGCAGCTTATAATTTCATCCCGGTTCAGCTGGTTTGTCCTGCGCAATATGGCCTCGATGCGGGCCACCAGTATTTTCGGGCTGAAGGGCTTTGAAATGTACTCATCCACGCCCAGCTGAAATCCCTGGAGTTCGTCCCGCTCGTCTGATTTAGCCGTCAGCATAATAATAGGTATCTTTGAGTAATTGCGGATTTCTCTGCACACCTGCCAGCCGTCCATCTTGGGCATCATCACATCCAGCACAATCAGCGCGATATCCTTCTGGTTAAAAAAAATCTCCACTGCCTCTTCGCCGTCTGCAGCCTCCAGCACTTCAAAATTACTTTTCACCAAAAAATCTCTCACCAGCTTACGCATTCTGCTTTCATCATCTACAACAAGAATTTTCAATCTATCTATTGCCATATCCGCTCCCGCCTTTCCAAAGCAGCAAATCTATTTCCGTTGTAAGTATCATACCGCAAATTTATGTCAAAAATGTGAAAACATCATTGCTCTTCTATCTCCAAGGCCCTTTCCCGCTCCCGCAGGGTCTGCTCCCTTTCCGTCAGCTCCTGTTCCCAGGACGCATACCGGTCTGTCAAAGCTCTTTCGTAATTCAGCACATTGGGATTGTCGCTGTCTAGTGTGATGGCAAACATCACGATGACCGTAATCAAAAGAAGGATATTCAGAATCACAGATATGGGAAACGCAGCCTGCTTCTTCTTTTTGGGCTTGGGAATCCGCAGTCTGTTTCTGGCCGGATTCTGTTTCTCCCTCAGTTCTCTGTCATAGGTATGCAGCAAGGGAATAGGAGACAGGCTATCCTTTGGTATCTCCGGCTGTTCCATCAGATAATCCTGCACCTTTTTCAAATAAGAAAGACCTGTGGGCGTAATAAAAATACGTTCCTGCACTGCTTTTTCGTATATCTGCCATATTTTTTCCGGATTGGAATAATCCATTCTTTCCTCCAGATAAGCAATCTTTTTCCGCTCCGTCTCCGCCAATTCGGCATCTTTTTTGCTGCAAAACAAAAAGCCGCCCGAAATCAATTCCCTTTCCTCTAGTGTCCTTTTTTCGTCCATCCTTTCACTCCCGACATTTTCCTCATCATATGGGTTTAATATAACATTATCTTCGGCAGATTTCAACAGGCTCCTTGCCTGCAGCGGCTGCTTCTTTTCCTGTTTAATCCTCTTTTCGCACTGTATAACTCCACGGAAAAACGGTTACCCTATTATGGTCAAAAACACATCAGAGATGGGCTAGACATGTATTTAGATTCTGCAGAATACATTTTAGTATAAGAAAATAAAAAAAGAGGGCATTCATGAAAGAATTTTGGAAATCAGAGGGGCTTGGAATCCTATTTACTGCCGCTTTAGGCTCTTTTGGGCACTTTGCATATGACCTTTCAAAGGAAAACATTCTTGTGGCTTTATTCTGCCCCGTAAATGAATCCACCTGGGAGCATTTAAAGCTTCTGTTCTTTCCTTTTTTGCTTTTTTCATTGCTGCGCCTGTTTTTCTCTGAAAAAAAATCCCCTGTTTTTGCCACCTCCATATTTTCAGGTGTGGCCGCAGGCCTTCTTTTTATTCCCGAAGCTTTTTATGCCCTTCTGCTTATGTTTGGATTCCACTCTCTCCCCACAGATATCGCAATCTTTTTACTTTCCGTGGTTTTTTCCTTCGCCGTCTGCTATCTGGTGCAATTTCGGAAAGCCCCCGGCTTTAAGGGCCTGAGCATCCTTTTCCTTCTGATCCTGACAGGCTTGTTTTTTATCTTCACCTTTGCGCCGCCTGACACACCGCTGTTTCAGAACCCGGTCACCAAAGGCTATGGCATCCAGGCGCTCTGATTTTTACTCCGGCAGCTTTGACCGCAGCTTCATCACTTCATTTTCTTCCTGCTCTATTTCATAAAGCTTCTTTGTGCAATGATTATATTGTGAAATCGCACGCAGTATTGCATTCAAATCCTCCGGTGAAAACATTCCCGCAGCTTTTGAAATATCACCGAAATTATTTACATTGACCCTTAAGCTGCCGCCGCTGGGAAGGCTGATTCTCAAAACCTCTTTTGGATCGTTCATATCTCCCAGGCAGATGGAATTTGTCCTGGGATCACACACAAAAACAACCCCGTTATACACAATCACCCCATTTTCTGCCAGGTATCCATAGGGACAATCTGTTTGTCTGTCCGCAAGTACTTTTGAAAAAGACGAATCTTCTTCGCTGTTTTCTGCTCTGCTTACAGCATTCTCCCGTCGTGCCGACTTTATTTCTTCTACATAAATCGGGTTCAATGCGTTATTCTTTATCATTATTGCTCCTTTCCGCAGTTGATCTGTAAACCACAGCTGCACTGCCTGCCATTACAGTTTCCAAATGTCATTTCAAGTCTTTATAGATACGATTGAATTTCTTAATCAGCTTCTTGCTGCCAGCAGCTCCGCCACCAATATAGGCATACTTTTTTTCAATCACAATATGTATATTATCCTTTACATCATCAGATGCTTTTTGGAATTTATGAAAGTCAATATCAAATACTGCGGGCGCCACTTCCAACGCCTTTTTCATTCTTTCTTCGCTTTGCTTGAAATAAACCTCCACATCCTTTGGCGATTCGCTCTTTAATTGAGGAGGCAAAGCGTACTCCCCCAGCAATTCCGGGGCATACTGGATAATGAAGGATGCCCTCATCTGATTGTACTCTTCTGCTGCTTCATCAGAAGCCTCAGCCACTTCCACAAACCCATATCTATTTACAATGTACTCCATCACTTCATCCATGCTGTGGCCTTCACATTTGAGCGTTTTCTCCACATAAAACCGCTTTGCCCTGTTTTTTAAGCGTCCCATTTTCTGTCTCAGCGTAAGCTTTGCATCCTTCTTAAGCACAAAAACTGATGTGGGGCCATCCGCTCCTCCTATAACCGAAACTGCACTCGCACTTTTTTTCATAGACATCCAAGCCCTTTCATTTTAAGTGAACTGCTCAACAGCAGTAAAATTGAATCTCTTCTCTCTTTCACATTATATGTGATTCTTTCCGAAGTTACAAGGAAGGAGTATTTAAATCAAGATGCCCCTCAGCTATACGTATGCTATTTCTGTTGGTTTCGTTTTCAAGTGTTAATTGTATGCTTTTACAGTCTCTGCAGAAATATCAAACGATGAGAAACTGATACCAGGTCTTAAAAATCCGGAAGCTCATGTAACCTATTGGCTTGCCTGCCTTGCTTCGGAGCAGAAGTCATACCGTTCTGTCTTTAATGCCATAAGAGGCAGGACAATTCAAAATAGGGGGAGCTGAGCATAAGCTCCCCCTGCGTTTTAGTGTGCCCGGCGGGTTTCATCCCACTCCTACATAAAATACTTACACTTTTCTAAATAGAATCGCTGTTCTTTTTCAAACAAACTAATTAATTTATTCAAAGATTTTTCTTCTCTATATTCTTTTAAAGACTCCAAATATTCATTTCTATTTGCATCTTCAATTACAACTGGTATGATACAATTTTTTAGACACTCCCTGAAAAGAATTAATCTGCCTGTTCTCCCATTCCCATCTTGAAAAGGGTGTATGCTTTCATATTTAGCATGAAACTCAGCCAATATAAAAATATTTACATTCTGTTCACAATACCAGTCTACAAGCAAGCACATTTCATGAGCGACATCTTCTGGTCTAACGGTTTTATACATACCAATCATATTAGGACGTTGCTTATAATCACCAATAGCATATCCATTCGCTCGATCCTCAAATACACCAGACTTTAATTCGTAATGAAATTGTTTAATCAATTCCTGTGACAATGGTTCATCTAATGTATCTAACATTTTGTTAAACATAAGAAAATGCCCATTCATTTCTTCAATATCTTTAGCTCTATAATAATCATCGGATTTTGGTAAAGTGCCGGTATCAAATAGTGAAGCTGTTTGTTCTTCTGTAAGTGTACTCCCCTCAATTTTATTTGAATTGTAGGCAAGTAAACGTTGTGTGTAAGCATATACACCTGATCTATCAAATTTATCTCTTTCTATTTTGAATCTTGATAAAAGAAAGTCTAAAAATTCTTTATTGTTATTACTCATAATCATTCTCCTCTCATATATTTACAAGTTAAGTTGGAAATAAAAGTAAACTTGATAAACCGTCTTTTATTGATATATATCCAATTTAAATGTCATATTGTTCTTTTCCTTCTCACAACAAAACAAACAAATATTTTTAATTTCTTTTTCTGCTTTCTAATTTATTGTCTATTTTATTTGGTTCTTGTATTACTGGAAAAGAACATATACAGTAAAAATACTATCAAACAATTTAAAAACCAAATTTAGCCTTTTAACAAAGCCAGAGAAGACAATTACTGCGATAATCATCTTCTCTGGCTTTGGCGAAAAATAATGATGAAAGTAAAAATGTATTACCCTTTAATTCAGCTCTTCAAGAAAGCCCCTTTCTATCAGTGTTTTTCGATGGAGTAGACGGGAGTCGA
>NZ_CALWMU010000062.1:0-11041 GCF_944382095.1 Candidatus Acetatifactor stercoripullorum | reverse complement strand
ACGGATTACGGCCCGAACAACGACGGAGTAACGGATTACAACGATACGGATTACGGCCCGAACAACGACGGAGTGACGGATTACAACGATACGGATTACGGCCCGAACAACGACGGAGTAACGGATTACAACGATACGGATTACGGCCCGAACAACGACGGAGTGACAGACTACAGTGATACCGATTACGACGACGGCAGCAGTAATTACAGTGACAATAATGATGGGGATTCCGATTATGATGACTGAGCCGTCAAAAAAGGTTTCTCTGCGGCACGAGCTGAAGCACCAGATCAGCCTGCGGGAGGATCTGGTGCTTTCCCAAAGGCTGAGGAAGCTGTTTTTCCACGATAAGCATGCCGGGGCAGATGGCGTATACCGGGTAACCAGCTTGTATTTTGACACCCCCTACGACAGTGCTCTGCGTGAGAAAATCGACGGGGTAAATCGACGTGAAAAATTCCGCCTGCGGTATTATGGGAAGGATACTTCCTTTATCCGGCTGGAAAAGAAATTCAAGGAAAATGGACTATGTGGTAAGCGAAGCATAGGGATGAAACCAGAGCAGGTCTTGAAGCTGCTCTCCGGCAGCTATGAATTCCTCTTGGATTCGGGGGAGCCTCTTTTCATAGAATTCTACAGCAAGCTAAAGGGGAAAGGGCTGCAGCCCAAGACCATTGTCTGTTACGACAGGGAAGCTTTTTACTATGCACCCGGCAATGTGCGGATTACGCTGGATCGGAACATCCGTACCGGGCTTGGCTGCGTGGACTTTTTGAATCCGCAAATTTTCCACTTATGTGTGATGGAGCAAAGTACCGTGATGGAAGTCAAATACGATGCGTTTTTGCCGGAGCTTGTCCGTATGGCGGTACAGGTGCCTGGAAGGCAGGCTGCATCTTGCTCCAAGTATGCCTTGTGCCGACGCTTTGATTGAAAAGTAGATTGAGGAGGATGAGCGCCAATGACTTTTCAGGATATTTTCAAATCCAGTTTTTTGGAGAATCTCTCCAGCATCTCTATGCTGGATATGATAATTGCTCTTGTTTTAGCATTTTTAATGGGGCTGTTTATCTTTTTCATCTATAAAAAGAGCTACAGTGGTGTAATGTATTCGGCAAGCTTTGGCGTGACGCTGATTGCGTTATCTCTCATTACTACTCTGCTGATTATGACCGTGGTGAGCAATGTGGTGTTGTCCCTCGGTATGGTAGGCGCCCTGTCCATTGTCCGGTTCCGCACGGCAATTAAGGAGCCGCTGGATATTGCCTTTTTATTCTGGGCCATTGCGGTAGGCATTGTGCTTGCGGCCGGCCTGCTTCCGCTGGCGGTATTTGGCAGTATTTTTATCGGTTTGGTGCTGCTTGGCTTTTCTAAAAGCAAAACGGTGGATTCGCCGTATATTCTGGTGGTACACTGCGAAAGCAGCGAGATTGAGGAACAAGTAAGAGTCTTTATAAAATCACAAGTCAAGCGGTTAAATCTCAAGAGCAAGAGTGTGGACAAGGGATGTGTGGAGCTCAACTATGAGGTTCGCCTGAAGGAGGATGACAGCGCCTTTGTGAACGAGCTGGAGGCTGTGGCAGGTGTATCGCGGGTGGTGCTGGTCTCCTACAACGGCGATTATATGGGTTAGGGCGATGGTAAAGCATAAATATATAGACCGAATCTGTATTGCTGCGGTAATCTTGGCGGCTGCTCTTACAATCGTGCTGATGTTCGGTGAAAGGCTGGGAATTCTCAAAGCAAGTGCAAATCCAGGGTATGCTGCCCGGCTGTTTGACGACAGTCTGGTGCATACTGTTGACATTCAAATTGAGGATTGGCGCACTTTTATTGAACAGGCAGAGGAGGAAGAATATGTCCCCTGTACTGTGGTAATTGACGGAGAAAGGTTTGACAATATAGGATTGCGGATAAAAGGGAATAATTCTCTCCGTCTGACGGAGGAATACGGACTGTCCCGTTACAGTCTCAAGCTGGAATTCGACCAATTTTTGGACGGAGGCAATTACTACGGACTTGATAAGCTTTCCCTGGATGCTTCTTTTCAAGACAACAGCTATCTGAAAACCTATATGGCATACGATATGATGAAATTTATGGAGGTTCCAGCTCCTCTTTGCAGCTATGTCTGGGTGACGGTGAATGGAGAGGAATGGGGATTGTTTCTGGCTATTGAGGAGCCGGAGGAGTCTTTTGCCCGGCGCAATTTCGGAAATGACTACGGGAAATTGTATAAGCCGGATTACCGTTTTCTCAATGATGAAAACTTCGACGTGGCATTGAAATATATTGATGACAGTCCGGATAGTTATCCCGGAATTTTTAAAAACGCCAAATTCAAAACGTCGCAGGCCGACCAAAAAAGGCTGATTGAATCGCTGCGGATTTTGTCTACGGGAGAAAACCTGGAAACGGCCATAGATGTGGACGAGGTGCTGAGATACTTTGTGGTGCAGGTTTTTGTGATGAACTGGGACAGCTATCTGGGCTATACAGGGCATAATTACTTTTTGTATGAGGAAGATGGTATCCTCAGTATACTGCCCTGGGATTACAATCTGGCCTTTGGCACCTATGCTCTTGGGATGAGCAGCCCGATCGAAGATCCAAATATTCTTATAAACTATCCAATCAACACTCCTGCAGAAGGGGAGGTCATGCTCAACCGCCCCCTATACCATAATCTGATGAAGCAGGAGGAATACTTCGGCCGTTATCATGAATACTTTGAAAAATTTCTTTCGGAATACTTTGAAACCGGCCGTTTTGAAGCAACCCTCCGGCAGACCGAAAAATTGATTGCACCATATGTTCAAAAGGACCCAACCTCCTTTTGTTCTTTTGAGGATCACAAGCTGGCAGTGGATACGCTGGAGGAGATCTGTCTGCTTCGGGCCCAGAGCATCCGCGGACAGCTGGACGGAGAAATCCCTGCAACAATACGAGGACAGCTGGAGCAGCCGGAAAAAAAGCTGGATGCTTCTCATATAGAAATTAAGAACCTTGGGGATTTTGATGATTTGGAAAACGCAAAACGAAAGCAGGATGCTGCGTTGAATGAAGTGCTGAAGGTAAAATAATATAGCAGCAATAGAAGAGATTTCATAATTTTTCAGTACTTTTTGCGTATTTTTCCCAAATTTCAGGTGGTTAGTACTGTGATTTTGCTGTAACATAACTGTGAAAGATTTCTGATGGATTATTTTAATGTCCGCTGGGCGGGCAGGAGGGATAGGAATGAGAGCAGTAAAATTGGGAAAAAAGCAAAATCAGGAACTGATATTAAAGGGAAATCTGGTGAAGGCAATTTTATCGCTGGCGATTCCGGTTGTCATCAACAGCTTTCTGCAGACCATGTACAATCTGACGGACACCTATTGGCTGGGAAAAATCGGAACCAGCCAGCTGGCGGCCATCAATCTGGTGACGCCTGTGCAGAATGTGATTATCAATTTCGGAACGGGCATCACGGTGGCGGGAGCGGTGCTGATCGCCCAGTATGTGGGCGCAGGTCAAAAGGATGAGGGCAAAAGCATGGCAAACCAGATATTTGCCTGCGCTATGCTCTTTTCGGTGGTATGCTCCACAGTATGCTTTGCTGCTGCGCCGGGAATCATAAATTGGCTGGGCGCTGATCCGGAAACCTTTGTGCATGCTCAGACTTATCTTAGAATTGTGATCTGGGATATGCCCTTCCTTTATATGGTGAACATTTTTTCAGCAGTGCATCAGGCTCAGGGCGATGCGGTGCGCCCCATGCTTCTGAATCTGGGCGGCATTCTGATTAACATGGTGCTGGACCCCCTGCTGATGATCACCTTCGATATGGGAACGGCAGGCGCGGCCCTGGCTACGCTGCTGGCGAAGGCGGTTCCCGCTGTGGCAGCTTTTGTGCTGCTTTCCAACCCAAAAAAGGACATTCATTTGGATGTGCGCCACATCCGGTTTGAAAAGGAAAAGCTGAAAATGATTCTGAAGGTGGGTCTGCCTACGGCAATCGGAGGAAGCACCATGCAGCTTGGTTTCCTTTTGATGAGCAGGAATGTGTATGTATACGGAACAGGAGCCATGGCTGCCTATGGGATCGGCAATAAGGTAAACGGGCTGATTACGCTGCCCTCCAACGGCATCGGCTCTGCAACGGCAACCATTGTGGCCCAGAATATGGGAGCCGGGCAGCAGGAGCGGGCGGAAAAAGGCTTCCGCATTTCTATGTGGATTTCTATTGTATTTTTATTTGTTGGTGGTATGATTTTATCAAGGATGAGGATATCCACGGCTATCGTAAACATTTTTTCCAATGATGATCAGGTGATTGCCATGGCGGCGGACTTCCTGAGCATTATGGCATTCTGGTGCTTTACCAACGGTATTTATAATACGGTGTCAGGCCTGTTCCAGGGCACAGGGCATACGGAGGTAAACATGGCGGTGGACGCCACAAGGCTTTGGGTGTTCCGGTTTTTGACGCTGTGGTTCTGCGAGAGTATTCTTCACATGGGTGTGCGCAGCGTGTGGTATTCGGTAGTAATCAGCAATGGCATTTCTGCTGTGATACTGTATATCTTGTACCGCACTGGTCTGTGGAAGAAAGCCAAGCTTAAGATTAACAAAAAAATGACAAGGGAATCTTATGAAGAAAGGGAAGCGCGGGCATAAATTGTGGATAGGCATGGCAGCGGCAGTGGTGCTGTTAAATGCAGCGGCATGGAACAGCACGGCATTCTGCGACGCCTATATTGCCTGGATTTTTCCTGTGTGGGTCAATACCTACGGCAGAATTACCGGACTGTTTCCCTTTTCCGTAGGGGAATGGATGATTGTTGCGGGCCTGGTGTTACTGGGATGCGCTTTTGTGCTTGCTCCGGCAGCGGCCCTGGCCGTCTGCATTCCCCTTCCGGCGTTTCGGCGGATTCGGGGGAAATGCCTTGGAATGGTGAAGGGCTTCTATGTATTTTTTATCTGGACCTTATTGATCGTATGCCTCGTGATGACGCTAAACTGTTTTATTTTGTATCACGCATCCACCTTTTCCGAAAAATATTTCGGGGAAAGGGGCAGTGAGGCGGAAGGCACTTATACGGCGAATGAGCTGATTCTTTTATATAATGAGATTGCGGAAAAATGTAATACCCTGTCCAGGCAGGTGGAGAGAGATGAACAGGGCAGGATTGTTTATCCGGGGGGCCTTCTGGAAAACGGTGAAATAGGGACGATGAAGGAAAAAGCCATAGAGATTATGAAACAGCTGGGAGAGACCTATCCCCAGCTGGATGGGTATTATCCCAGTCCAAAGCCTTTTTTCTTTTCGGATTTTATATGCCAGCAGTATATGCAGGGCTACTATTTTCCTTTTTCCATGGAAGCAAATTACAACGATGTGATGTATATTTTGAACAAGCCGGCCTGCATGTGCCATGAGCTGGCCCATTTAAGAGGTTATATCTACGAGGATGAGGCAAATTTTATCAGCTATCTGGCCTGCATCCAGTCTGATGACATTTATTTTCAGTACAGCGGATATTTAAGTGTTCTTCCCTATGTGAGCAACGACATATATGCCTTGCAGGAGACGGGAAGCGGCGCGGAATGGGACGTCTATCCCATAAGGCTGTATGAGCAGGTGTATGAGGATGATGTCTTTGTAACGAAAGAAGAATGGGACCGTATCAATGGCAAGGCAATTTTTGACACGGAGACGGTGGATCAGGTTTCGGATGCCTTTGTGGATACCACTCTGCGGGTCAACGGGGTAGAGGACGGCATGGTCAGCTACAGCCGGGTGGTGAAGCTTCTTCTGCAGTATCAGCGGATTCAAGTAGGGCAGGAGGAAGGCTCAGGCTGGTAACGATTTTTTTTGCACAGTCAAGAAAGCTCTGCATTTCCTGCCTGGTGAGATTCTGGCAGATTCTCTCGTCCAGCCTTACAAAATTTCCATGCACCCTGGCGGCGCAGACCCTTCCCTTCTCGGTAAGCACAATGAGAAAGGAGCGGCGGCAGCCAGGGTGCTTTTCTCTGGTGATATAGCCCGCTTCCTCCAGCCGGTCTAAATTTCTGGAAATGGTGGCCGTATCCAGAAAACATTTATCCGCCAGCTCTTTTTGGGTGATGTGATCCTGCTCATAGAGCTTGTTTAAGATACGGGGCTGTCCTACGGTCAGGCCCAGCTTTTGAAAGGCAGGCTGTAAAATCCTTTTTCTTGCAATTTCCATTTCCAGCATAGCTTCTCTGATGTCTTGTTTTTCCATGCCGACCTCCTTTTTATTCCAGTTCAAATTGTCCGGTGTAAAGACGGTAGTAACGGCCCTTTTGGGCAAGCAGCTCCTCGTGGCTGCCTCTTTCAATGATTTCTCCCTGCTCCAATACCATAATGGCCTTGGAATTGCGCACGGTAGAGAGCCTGTGGGCGATGACAAACACGGTGCGCCCTTCCATCAAGGAATCCATTCCCTTTTCAATGAGACGCTCTGTCCTGGTGTCAATAGAGCTGGTGGCCTCGTCCAAAATCAATACCGGCGGGCGGGAGATGGCGGCTCTGGCGATGGCTAAAAGCTGTCTTTGGCCCTGAGATAGGTTGGAACCGTCACTGTGCAGCATCGTGTCATATCCATTGGGCAGTCTGCGGATGAAGGAATCGGCATTGGCGATCAGGGCTGCCTGCCTGACCTCCTCATCGCTTGCCTTCAGACGACCGTAGCGGATGTTGTCGGCAATGGTGCCTGTGAACAGATGGGTGTCTTGAATGACCAGGGAAAGAGAACGCCGCAGGTCCTTTTTGCAGATGTCCCTGATATCCAGGCCGTCATAGGTGATGGAGCCTCCCTGTATCTCATAGAAACGGTTGATCAGGTTGATAATGGTGGTTTTTCCCGCTCCGGTGGAGCCCACAAAGGCAATTTTCTGTCCGGGCTTGGCGTAGAGACTGATGCCGTTTAAAATTCGTTTCTCCGGAGTGTAGCCGAACACCACGTCATGAAAGCGCACATCTCCCTTTAAGGGAACCAGCGCAAAGCCCCCTCCCTTAAGGGGAACCTTCCAGGCAAAGTCCCGGCCCTCTGTATCGCTTTCATAAAGCCTTCCATCCCTTTCCCGTACATGGCAAAGGGTGATGTGCCCCTGATCCGGCTCCGGCTCCTCCTCCATCATCTCAAAAATTCGTTCGGCTCCCGACAGAGCCGCCAAAAGAAAGTTGACCTGCTGGGTAAACTGATTCATGGGCATGGCGCTCTGCCTCACATATACCAGATAGGAGGTGAGGCTTCCCAAGTCCATCAGGCCGGAGAGCACAAACAGCCCGCCCACACAGGCAGAAACCGCATAATTAAAGTAGGAAAGGCTTACGATGGCCGGCACCATCATGCCGGAATAGGAGAGCGCCTTGGTGGACGCCTGGCGCAGCGCCTCATTTCTGCGGCAGAATTCCTCAAAATCCTTGTCCTCGTGATTGAAAACCTTTTCCACCTTCTGCCCGCTGACCATTTCCTCCACAAAGCTGTTGATGCTGCCCAGATGCTTTTGCTGATCCTGATAATACTTTTTGCTGCGCCGTCCGTTTATGCGGATAAATAGAAGCATCAAAAGCAAAAAGGCGATGACGATCAAGGACAGTCTGAAATTCAGCACAATGAGCATAACGATAGTGCCGCTGACCATGATAAAGCTCTGTATCAACAGGGTAAAGCTGTTGTTTAAGGCCTCCGTCAGGGTATCCACGTCATTGGTAAAGCGGCTCATCAGCTCTCCGTGGGTGTGGGCGTCAAAATAGGAGAGGGGGAGCTTCTGGGTGTGGGCAAATAAATCCCGGCGGATACGGCCTACGATTTTCTGACAGGTGTGCACCATCAGCTGATTGTACCCCAGCGTGGCCAGTGCGCCGCAGCCGTACATAAGGGCCATAGAAAAAACCATGCCTAAAAGTCCCGGGATATCTCCCGGCAGAATGTAGTTGTTGATCACAGGCTTGAGCAGATAGGTTCCCATGATATTTGCCATGCTGCTGATACATACCAAAAGAGCCACAAGCACCATGGACCATTTGTAAATCCCCATATAGTGGAGAAGCTGTCTGATGGTCTTTTTTTTGTTTTTGGGACGTGCATATCCGTTATATCTTGGCATTACAGATCCGCTCCTTCCTGCTGGGATTGATAAATCTCCTGATAAATTTGGTTATTTGCCAGAAGCTCCTTATGGGTCCCCACGGCATGAATTTTGCCATCCTCCAAAATCACGATCTTGTCTGCGTGGAACACGGAGGAAATTCTCTGGGCGATGATAATTTTGGTGGTTTTTGGAAGATAGCTTGCCAGACCCTCTCTGATCCTTGCCTCTGTGGCCGTATCCACGGCGCTGGTGGAGTCGTCCAGTATGAGCACCTTCGGCTTTTTCAGAAGGGCTCTGGCGATACACAGCCTCTGCTTTTGCCCGCCAGACACATTGACGCCGCCCTGGCCCAGATCTGTATCATATCCCTTTTCAAGCCGCCCGATAAACTCATCCACGCAGGCAATCCGGCAGGCCTCCTCTATTTCCTCCTGGGAGGCGTCCTCCTTGCCCCAGAGCAGATTATCCCTGACAGTGCCGGAGAAAAGCGTGTTTTTCTGCAGCACCATGGCAATGGAGTCCCGCAGGGGCTTTAAGGGATATTCCTGTACCGGACAGCCGTCAATCAAAAGCTGCCCGCCTGTCACGTCATAGAGCCGCGGAATGAGCTGCACCAAAGTGGATTTGGCAGATCCGGTTCTGCCGATGATGCCCACGGTACTTCCCGCCTCAATATGAAGGCAGATATCGGAGAGCACATACTCCTTTGCATCCCTGCTGTATTGAAAGTAAACATGGTCAAATACGATATCCCCCCGCTGTACGGTGATATCTCTTGCCCGCTCCTCCGTAATATCGATTTTTTCGTCCATAACCTCCATAATGCGCCGCCAGGAGGTAAGGGACCTAGTAAACATCATAAATACATTGGAAATCATCATCAGGGAATTGAGGATCTGCATCACATAGCTTAAAAATCCTGTCAGCTCGCCCACCTGAAGCTCTCCGGCCATAGTCAGGCGGCCCCCGAACCAGAGAATACACAGAATAGTGGTATACATTACAAGCTGCATGGCGGGCATATTCAGGGAGGCCACCCGGAAGGCCTTTTCCGAGGTGGTCTGCAGCCCAAGATTAACCGATTCAAATTTGGCAAGCTCATAATCTCCCCGCACGTAAGCCTTTACCACCCGGATGGCGGTGAGATTCTCCTGAATGATCCGGTTTACCAGATCCACCGCCTTCTGCATCCTGCTGTAGAGAGGGCGTACATGACTGATGATCCAAAACAGCAATATGCCTAAAACGGGAGCCGCGATGAGAAAAACAGCGGCCAGCTCCTTATTGATATAAAAGGAAACCGTAATGGCGGTGATCATCATCACAGGGGCCCGGCAGGCCGGACGAAGGCCGGTAGAGATAGAATTCTGAATGTTTGTCACGTCTCCCGTGAGTCTGGTCACAAGGGAGGAGACACGGAATCGGTCCGTGTTGGCAAAGGAAAACTGCTGGAGCTTCCTGTATTCATCCTTTCGGATTTCCGCGCCTATGCCCTGGCCGCACACAGCGGCAAACCGGGAGCTTCCCGTGCCAAGAATCAAAGACACTACCGCGCACAGAGCCATCAGGAGTCCCTTTTCAAATATGTAGGGCCTGTTGCCCGTGGCGATTCCCACATCCACCATATCCGCCATAATCAGGGGAATAATCAGTTCCAGAAAAGCCTCCAGCATAATACAGAACACAGCAAGGGCAGTGGAAAGACGATATTTTTTCAGATAGGACAAGAAACGTTTCATAGTGCCTCCGGATTTCTTATGCAATAGTTGTATCTGCAACTATTGTATAAGAAACGAAAGGGCGTGTCAATTAATTTACGAATTTTAGCTGGAAAAAATAGAGGGAAGAAGTCGAAAACTCTTTCCAAATATACAGTTTTCCTTTATGATGTTAATTGACTAGAAAAACTGTCTGTAATGGGCAGTGGAAATGAGAAAAATTATCTTGGATCATGATAGAGAGCTTCGTGGAGGGAATTGTGGATAGCAGAACAATACTTGAAATGCTGAGGTTTGGAGAGCATATAAACCTAGAATGTAAGAAAGCGGAATCAAAACTGCCAAACTCTGTATGGGAGACATACTCTTCTTTTGCCAATACAGATGGCGGAATCATTTTGTTTGGCGTAGAAGAACATGTTAGAGAAACAGATTTTGAAAAGAGATTCACATTTGTTTCTATCAAAAACCCTGATCAAAGGTTAAAAGATTTTTGGAATACTGTGAATAGTGAAAAAGTAAGCAGTAATATCCTTGTCGATGCAGATGCAGGACTCTGTGAAGTAAAAGGTGAAACTATCATGTGGATACAGGTGCCTCAGGCGGATTATCGCAGTAAACCGGTTTTTATTAATGGTAATCCGATGAAAGGAACCTTTAAACGCAACCATGAAGGAGATTATCATTGTACAGAAGACGAAGTCAAAGCAATGCTGCGAGATGCCAGCGATTCGGGAAATGATGGAGGATTGTTAAATGGCTATACTATGGATGATATAGATTTAAATTCCTTGCGTTCATATCGGATAGAATTCGAGCATCGAAATCCAGATCATATTTGGAACGGAGAGAATGATCAGATCTTTTAAAAAAATATGGGTGGATACGCAATTGACAGAGCTACCGGAAAAGGCTGGCTTACAGCAGCAGGATTACTGATGTTTGGAAAAGGGTTGTCGGTGCGTGAGCGTTTTGATAATATACGTATGGATTATATTGATGAAAGTAATCTTTTACCTGGAAGCCGTTGGAGTGACCGGCTTACCTATGATGGTATGTGGGAAAATAATCTATATAATTTTGTGCGTCAGATAACTCCTAAACTTGTCAATGGTATTAAACGTCCGTTCCGTTTGGAGGGAATGGTAAGAGTAGATGATACTCCGGTGCATAAAGCAATACGGGAAGCAGTGGCAAATATGATTATTCATAGT
>NZ_CALWMU010000061.1:0-11172 GCF_944382095.1 Candidatus Acetatifactor stercoripullorum | reverse complement strand
GAAGAGATTGACGTATGAATATTTTAAAGATGTAGTTGTTTTTTATTACGATGAGGTGGAGTCTAATGTAGAATTACAGTCGGTAGGGATGGTGACAGCGTAATGATTATTAAAAAATACGTAGGGAAAACCGAAGAAGAAGCGGCGGAGGCTGCCAAGAAGGAGCTTGGCGGAAGCGCCGTTATCATGAATGTGAGGGATGTAAAGCCCAGCGGATGGCGGAGACTGTTCCAATCAAAGCAGGTGGAGGTGACGGCGGCTTTGGAGGAGGAGCAGGATGCCTATACGCCCGTACGCAGAGAGGCAGCGAAAGCCTCGGCAAATCAGCCCAAGGCGACGCTTCTTTCGGAAAAAGTCTCTGATATGGATAACGGGCTTGAGGGAAGCTCAAAGGACATTGAAAAGAAGCTGGAAAGCCTCCAGAACCTTCTGGTGACTCAGCTTAAGAAATCTGAGACAGGGAGAAATCAAGCCGGAGAGGAAGAGGAGGAAACGGTTCCGAAGCACGAAGGCAGCGACAAACAGGGAGACAGGGAAGAAAATAAGGAACAGGAGAAATTTATCCGTCTTTTGTACAATACCATGCTGGACAATGAGGTGGATGAAAGATACGCCAATCAGATTCTGGAGGACATAGACAAAACCAGAAAGCCCAACACTCCCATTGATTATATTCTTACAAACGTATATCAGAAAATGATTTTAAAATTCGGAAGGGCGGAGGGAATCAAGCCCGCTGCAAAAGGACCGAAGGTAGTGCTGTTTCTTGGGCCTACCGGCGTAGGCAAGACTACGACTATCGCAAAAATAGCAAGCAGCTATTCTGTAGGAGAGAAGAAAAACATTGCCCTTTTGACCGCCGATACTTACCGGATAGCCGCTGCGGAGCAGCTTAGGACCTATGCCAATATACTGGAGGTTCCCTTTCAGGTAATCTATACCAAAGAAGAGCTGCAGAAAGCGATTTCAGATTTTGAAAGCTTTGATTACATTTTTGTGGACACGGCGGGGCATTCCCACCAGAATGAGGAGCAGCTGGAAAAAACCAGCGGTCTGCTTAAGGCCGTGGAGGAGATGGCGGAGTATCAGGCGTTTCTTGTGCTCAGCGCCACCACCAAATACAGTGATCTGCTGCGTATTGCAGAAAGCTATAAGACCATAACAAAATATCAGCTGATTTTTACCAAGCTGGATGAGACGGCTGCGTTTGGAAATCTGATGAATTTGAAGCTGTATACGGATGCTCCCATCGCTTTTGTAACCTGTGGTCAGAATGTACCGGATGACATTGAGCAGTTTAATCCGCAAAAGACTGTAAAATCCTTGCTGGGAGGGAAACGCGGATAAAGGAGTGTGGATATGGATCAGGCAGAACAGTTGAGAATCATGAAAGCAGGCAGACAGACAAGACCCCTGGCGCGTGTCATTACCGTTACCAGCGGAAAGGGCGGGGTAGGAAAATCCAACACCTCCATCAATCTTGCCATTCAGTTTCGCAGGCAGGGAAAACGGGTCGTTATATTGGATGCAGATTTCGGGCTGGCGAATATTGAGATTATGTTCGGGGCGGTTCCAAAACATAATCTATACGATTTGATTTATCAGGGAAAAAGCATTCAGGAAATTATCACCTGGGGGCCCATGAATGTGGGTTTTATTTCCGGCGGCTCCGGAATTTCCGGGATGGCAAACCTAAACAGGGAGCAGCTAAGCTATATTATTCAAAATCTTGCCCAGTTGGATGCCATTGCGGACATTATCATAGTGGACACGGGAGCCGGCATTGCAGATGCGGTGCTGGAATTTTTGGTGGCCAGCGGGGAAATTCTTCTGGTAACCACGCCGGAGCCAACCTCCATTACAGATTCCTATTCTCTTTTAAAGGCGCTGTACCGTCATCCTAAATTCAACGAGGAGGAGACCAAGGTAAAGCTCATTGCAAACAGAGTGCAGAAGGAGGAGGAAGGGGAAATTCTGTTTCATAAGCTGAATACGGTGGTGGCCAGATACCTGAAGGTGCCTATGATCTTTTTGGGAAGCGTGCCGCAGGACGCTCTCTTGTCGCAGGCAGTGATGCAGCAGGTTCCGGTTTCTCTTCAGAGTCCGGACGCAAAGTCCAGCCTTGCCTACGAAAGGATTGCCGGACGGCTTTTGGGCGCAGAGGAAACAAAGCGCCAGCCCAAAAGAGGGATTGCCGCATTTTTTTCTCATATAATTAGCAGAAGGTAGAAGGAGTGGCATATGCTTTCAAGGATGATTTCTGTGGGAGATAAAATTGATTTGCAGGCCCTTGAGGGGCCGGGGGAGAGCGGTGAGGAGCCGGCCATATACCACAGCATGGTGTATGACATCCTGTCCGAGGACACGTTAGAGCTTACGATGCCCCTTGAAAAGTCAAAACTGGTACTGCTGCCCGTTGGCAGTGAATACCGCATGATTTCTTATGGAGAGACGGGACTTTATCAATGCCTGGTGCGGGTTACCGGCCGGCGCAAAAGCGATAATGTATTTATTCTCGGGGTAAGGCTGAGCAGCGGTCTGAGTAAATACCAGAGAAGGGCGTACTACCGCTACAACTGTACGCTGGATATGCAGGTTCGGAGCCTTTCCAGGGAAGAAATACGGGTGCTGGAAAAGAAGCTGCCCTTTGTGCCCCAGCCGGGGCTTCCCATGGAGAAGGGCGTTATTGCGGATATCAGTGGAGGAGGACTGCGCTTTGTGTCACAGCAGCGCTACGAAGCGGAGGAATTTATTTACTGCGCTTACATTCTGGTGAGGGACGGAAAAAAGAAGGAAATAGAGGCTGCAGGCAGAGTGCTGAGTGTGAGAGAGCTTGAGGAAAAAAGGGGAACCTTTGAGCACAGAGTGGCATACTGCAATTTGAGCAGAGTGATGAGAGAAGAGATTATTAAGTACATATTCGAGGAAGAACGAAAAATCAGGAAGAAAGAAAATTTGATGTGAGAGGAGGCACTTTCGTTATGCCAAAAAAAATTCTGGTTGTAGATGACTCTGCACTCATGAGAAGAGTGCTATGTGATATAATAAACAGCGATAAGAGATTTCAGGTTGTCGCGAGAGCCACAAATGGTCTGGAGGCCTTTGACCTTTTGAGCAGGAATCAGTACGACGCAGTGGTCCTTGATGTGAATATGCCAAAGATGAACGGGCTTGAGCTGTTAAAGGAGCTGCGGAAATTCAAGATATCTGCCAAAGTGATGATGGCAAGTACGGATACCAGGGAAGGCGCTAAGACAACCCTTGATGCTCTTGAGCTTGGAGCACTTGATTTCATACATAAGCCGGACAGCGCCATCGACTGCAGGGTAGACGCTTTTAAAACGGAGCTTCTGCGGATACTGGATGTGGTGGCAAACAGCAAGCCTCCTGTGTTTGAGTCCGAGGAAAAAATCCGGGAAAACAGACAGACTACCAGTAAAATGGTGGATATTGTGCGCAGGCACACCGTCAGGGTTCCGGGGAGAAAAGTGGTGGCTATTGCCAGCTCCACAGGCGGTCCCAAGGCTCTCCAGTCGGTGATACCGAAGCTTCCCAAGGAGCTGGACACACCGGTGCTTGTGGTGCAGCATATGCCCAAGGGCTTTACGGCATCCCTGGCCGAGCGGCTCAACGACTTAAGCAGTGTTGCCGTGAGGGAGGCGAAAGAGGGAGATGAGCTGGAAGCGGGAGTGGTGTATATCGCCATGGGGGGCATGCACATGAATGTGAAGGTCTCTCCTGCAGGAAGGCATACCATCCATTATTCCGACGAGCCTGCCAGGGAGGGCGTGAAGCCTTGCGCCAATTATATGTATGAGTCCTTGGCAGGCAGCCGCTTTGACAATGTGGTCTGTGTGGTAATGACGGGGATGGGCGCCGACGGAACGGAAGGAATCAAGAACTTAAAAGCGCAAAAGCAGGTACATGTGATTGCCCAGGATCAAAACAGCAGTACTGTTTTCGGGATGCCTAAGAGTGTTATCAATGCAGGATTGTCTGATCAGGTGGTTCCCCTGGAGCAGATCGCACAGGAAATTATATTGCATGTTGGAGTGAAAACCAGCAATGTGTAAGCCGTTTGTGGCAGAATGGAGGATAAAATGGACGTAAGCCAGTATCTTGAAATTTTCCTGGATGAAACGAAGGAGCATTTGCAGACTTTAAACACACAGATTCTTGAACTGGAATCAGATCCTGAAAACATGGATGTTATCAATGAGATATTCCGTGCTGCACATTCCTTAAAGGGCATGGCGGGGACCATGGGATACAAGCGGATGCAGACGCTGACCCATGATATGGAGAATGTATTTTCTGAGGTGAGAAACGGCAATATCAAGGTGACCCCTGATATGATAGACGTGCTTTTCCACTGTCTGGATGCGCTGGAGGAGTACAATAACAATATTCAGGAAACTGCGGATGAGGGCGCCAATGACAATGAGCCGTTAATCAAGCAGCTGAATGATATTTTAAATCAAAACAGAAAAACACAGGAGGCTCCCACAGATAATGCTGCCGGGGAGCAGAAGGAACAGGAGACGAAAGAGACGGAGACCTCCGCAGATAAATGGGATCACATTCCGCTGGACGAAAGCCAGATTCATGTAATATTGGCGGCTCAAAAGCAGGGGAAGAAGGTTTACGGCCTGAATGTGGTGGTGCAGGACAGCTGTATCCTGAAGGCTGCCAGAGCTTTTCTGGTTTTTAAGGCAGTGGAGGAAAAAGGTGAAATTATCGTGTCTGAGCCCAGCGCCCAGGATGTGGAGGACGAGAAATTTGACAAGGACTTTACCTTAATTGTCCTGTCTGATGCCACTCTGGACGAGGTGATTCAGGCGGCTGGAAGTGTATCCGAAATTGCAAATGTGACAGGCGCTCCCATTGTTTTGGAAAACAACAGCAGCTATCATCCTTTGGAAGAGACGGCCGCAGAGCAGGAAAAGCCGGAGACCGAGGCTGCCGGGACGGAAACCGCCCAGTCGTTGCCCGAGGAAAGAAGGGCAAAGCCTGCAGCCAAAGCGCCGGAGAAGAAGCAGACGCCCGGAAAGCCCGTGGTGAACCGGACTGTCAGAGTGGACATTGAAAAACTGGATGTGCTGATGAATTTGGTGAGCGAGCTGATTATTGCCAAAAACTCGCTGGTATCCTTTGCAAATCAAGAGCATGACCAGACAAGCGGCCAGGGCTTTAATGAGCAGATTGAATATATTGAGAGTGTTACCACAAATCTCCATGAATCTGTAATGAAGGTGCGGATGGTTCCCATTGAGAGCGTTGTAAACAAGTTTCCCCGTATGATACGTGATCTCTCCAAGACTCTTGGCAAAAAGATGGAGCTGTACATGACGGGTGAGGAGACGGAGCTTGACAGAACTGTTGTGGATGAGATCGGAGACCCGCTTATGCACCTTCTGCGCAACGCAGCGGATCATGGGCTGGAATCTGCGGAGGTACGGGCTCAGAGAGGCAAGCCTGAGACGGGCTCTATCTGTCTGGACGCTTACCAGGACGGCAACAATGTAATTATTGAAGTGAAGGATGATGGAAACGGTATCGACGTGGAAGCCGTGAAAAACAAAGCCATTGAGAAGAATGTGATCACGCCGGAGCAGGCAGCCAATATGACAGAAAAGGAAATCATCAATCTCCTTTTCCTTCCCAGCTTTTCCACAGCGAAGAAGGTTACGGACGTTTCCGGAAGAGGCGTGGGGCTGGATGTGGTGCGCTCCAAGATTGAATCCCTGAGCGGCGAGGTAGAGGTAAAGACCAAGCTGGGCGTAGGCAGTACCTGGACCATCAGACTGCCGTTGACCCTTGCCATCATTCAGGCTCTCATGGTAGTTGTAGGGGGTGAGAAATATGCCATCTCACTGGGTTCCATTCAGACGCTGGAAGACATTGAACCAAACGAGGTAAAGCTGGTGCAGAACAAAGAGGTCATCAATCTGAGGGGAACGGTTATTCCTCTGATCCGGCTTTCGGAGGTGCTTGACATAGAAAGCAGCAGGTCTGCCGACGAAAACCTGATCGTGGTCATCGTAAAGAAGGGAGACAAGATGGCGGGACTTGTGATTGATGAGCTGATTGGACAGCAGGAAATAGTGATCAAATCCCTTGGGAAATATATGAAACAGTGCAAATTCATCAGCGGCGCTACGATCCTGGGTGACGGTGAGGTGGCGTTGATTCTGGATGCCAATGCTTTGATTTAGGAAGGAGAGATGACGATATGGAACAGCTCAGTACAAGGAAACAGGAATATGTGCAGGAAGTTGAAGGCAAAGAGCCGGTTGAGACCATTCAGTATATCGTAATCCGTCTGGGAAAAGAGCAGTACGGCATCGACATCTGCAACGTGGACAGCATTGTAAGGATGCAGCATATCACCAGAGTGCCAAAGGTGGCAGCGTATCTGAAGGGGGTCATTAACCTGCGGGGAGAGGTAATACCGGTTATGAGTCTGCGTTTAAAGATGGGCCTTGCAGAGGATGAGGTGACCAGATCCACCCGTATTATCATTCTGAAGCTGGATCAGCAGGGCAATGTGGGAATCATGGTGGATGAGGTAAAAGAGGTGGTGACCCTTGAGACCACGGACATCGAGAAGGTTTCCTATGATTCCAAGGACGACAAGACAAATTTTATCAACGGAGTGGGAAAGCACGATGGCGAATTGATTTCCCTGCTGGATTTAAATACCGTCGCGCTGGAGGATAACGCATAATATTCAGTGAAGGAGAAGGAGCCAATGGGAGAGCTCAGCTTGGAAAAGGTTTCGGAGACCTATTTTGACGTATTGAAGGAAATTGGAAATATCGGAGCGGGAAATGCCATGACGGCTCTTTCCCAGATGCTTCAATGTAAGGTGGACATGAAGGTTCCCCAGGTAAAGCTGCTGGAATTTTCGGAGGTGGGAGCACTGATGGGCGGCGAAGAGCAGGTCATGGTGGGTGTGCTTTTGGGCGTCGAAGGCGATATCACCGGCAGCATGATGTTCCTGGTGGAGAAGGAGAGCGCAAAGCATCTGATCAACAAGGTGATGATGGGGATGGCGCCGGAGGGAGACGACTTTTCCGAGATGGAGCTGTCTGCCATGAAGGAGCTGGGAAACATTATCACAGGAGCTTACCTGAATTCCCTTTCTACCCTGACAAATCTGCAGATTTATCCTACGCCGCCCGCTCTGACGGTGGATATGGCGGGAGCAATTTTGAGTGTTCCCGCCATTCAATTCGGCGTGCTGGGAGACAGAATCCTGTTGATTCAGTCCCAGTTTTATGATGAGATTGAGATAGACGGATATTTTATTCTGATACCGGACCTGGAATCCTATTCTAAGATTCTGTCCGCATTGGGGATACCGGTGGAATAGACCAGACAGGGAAAAGTGAGAAGGAAAAGCGCATGAGTGAGATTATCAAAGTGGGAATGGCAGATTTAAAGACCTGTGTAAGTCCCAATGGCGTCACCACGCTGGGACTTGGTTCCTGCGTAGGAATCGCCATCAGAGACCCGAATACGAAAATAGGCGGGCTGGCACACATTATGCTGCCGGACAGTAAGCAGATACGAAACAGCCAACAAAATATTGCAAAGTTTGCAGATACCGGAATTGCGGAGCTGGTATCCCAGATGGAAAAGCTGGGGGCGGTACGCAGCCGTATGGTGGCAAAGATTGCGGGGGGAGCTACCATGTTTTCCTTTCAGGGACGTTCTGATATGATGCAGGTGGGGGATCGCAATGTGGAGGCGACCAAAAAGAAGCTCAAGGAGATGAATATCCCGATTCTGGCCCAGGATACAGGAGCAAACTATGGACGGACAGTTACCTTTTTTCCTGAAACAGGAGAATTTCATATCAGGGCCGTGGGAAGGGCAGAGAAAATTATCTGACAGGGGTATGCTATGAACAGAAGATATTTGCCTTTGATACTGATGCTGGCAGCGGGAGCCGTTACCTGCATAGTTACATTTATAAGGGATTTTTCAATTTTGGGGAAGCTGGGAGCGCTGCTTTTTGTTTTGGTTGTATTTTATTTTTTGGGCAGCGTTTTAAAATGGACCTTAGATTATTTTGACAGACAAAACCAGGCGGCAGCGGAGGAAAAGGAAGAGGGAGAGAGCGGGGGCGAGGAACTGAAAGCGCAGAGCAAAGAGGGAGAGCAATAAAATTTAATGGAAGAGGCTGCTAGAAAGAAACTTTTAGAAGAATACGCAAAGACCAAATCGCTGGAAACCAGGGAGAAAATCATTTTGGAGTATGCTCCTTTGGTCAAGGTGGTGGCGGGCAGGCTGAGCATGTACCTGGGCTATAATGTGGAGTATGAGGATCTGGTCAGCTACGGGATATTCGGTCTGATTGACGCTATAGACAAATTTGACTGCATGAAGGAGGTCAAATTTGAAACCTATGCCAGCCTCAGAATCCGCGGAGCTATTCTGGATCAGATTCGCAAGATGGACTGGATACCCAGAACCATCCGGCAGAAGCAGAAAAAGATTGAAGCTGTGATCAAACAGATAGAGCAGTCAACCGGGCATGGAGCTACTGAGGAGGAGATTATAAAGGGGCTTGGAATATCGGCAGAAGAATACCTGGAATGGCAGTCTCAGATGAAAATTACAGGACTGGTATCCTTGAATGAATACATGGAACAGGGCAGCGATGTGTCTCAGGATTATGGAAGGTACACTGCGGCCAGGTTTGACAGCCCGGAGGAACGTATTGAAAAGGAGGAGCTGAGCAGGGTCTTAGGGGAGGCTTTGGAGCTTTTGACGGAAAAAGAAAAAAAGGTAATCACGCTTTATTATTATGAGGATTTAACGTTAAAGGAAATCAGCAGCCTTTTGGAGGTATCGGAATCCAGGGTATCGCAGCTGCACACCAGAGCGCTGCAGAAAATGAAAACAAAGATGGGAACTTATATGGGACTTCTGTCTGATCATTGACAGTAAATGTATTGGGAGATGTGTTATGCAAAATGGATTTTTTCGGCTGGTAAAGATGCCGGGAGGCTTTGGAATCCGTTTTTTTCCGCCGACGGACGGTGGAGAGGAGGTTCGGATTGCGGAGGTAATGGGCTATCTTGACCGGCTTCATGTGGATTACGACGCCAATCAGCTCAAGAAATATATTGGGGAAAAGACCCAGGGAGCTTGTTTTTTAGGGAGAAAGGACTGCCCGGTATGCGATGAGACTTATCAGCTTGAGGTAAGCGATGATTTTATGGAGGCTGTGGCAAGATTTTATCCCCCCTCAGATACCGGAAAAAGAATTACCTTTGATGAATTCTATAAGGACCTCAGGTACCGTAATATTGTTTCAGGAGTACAGATGTCCTCCTTGCAGGATCATTTTCAATCGGAGGGGATTTACTGTACGGACCTGGTGGTGGCAAGGGGCAGGGAACCCAGACAGGGCACTGATGCCCGTGTGGAATACTGCTTTAACACGGAAGTGCATGTACAGCCTACGATGCGTGAGGATGGAAGCGTGGACTTCTTCCATTTGAATATGATCAACCACTGCAGGAAGGGGGAAATGCTGGCAAGGATTCTTCCGGAGGATCAGGGAGAGCCAGGGGTTAATATTTTGGGCAGGAGGATTGCGCCAAAACCTGTAAAAAGAGCGGTTCTGAAATTCGGGCGCAATATTGAGCTGTCTCCTGATAAAAACGCTATTTATTCCAAGGTGGACGGACACGTGGTTTTGGTGGATGACAAGGTTTTTGTGTCCGACGTATATGAGGTAGAGAATGTGGATATCACCACAGGTAATATAGAATTTGAGGGCAGTGTGCAGATAAATGGCAATGTGGCCTCAAATTTTGTGGTGAATGCTAAAGGAAACGTGATTATAAACGGTGTGGTAGAGGGCGCCCACATTACGGCCGGCGGCAATATCATCATTGCAAGAGGAGTAAACGGCATGGGAAAAGGAACCCTGGAGGCAGGAAGGGATGTGGTGGCAAAATTTATTGAGAATGCCACAGTGAATGCAGGCGGCTATGTCAATACGGAATCCATCCTCCACAGCCAGGTCAGCGCGGGAACAGAGATTACGGTAACCGGCAGGAGAGGCTTTATCACAGGAGGGCATGTTCAGGCGGGCAACCGTATCAATGTAAAGAATCTTGGAGCCGCCCTGGGAGCGTCCACCATTGTGGAGGTGGGAGTGGACCCGGAGAGAAAGGCCAGATATGTGCAGCTGCAGAAGGAGGTTTCGGAGCTGGTGAAGCTGATTAAAAACACGCAGCCGGTGCTGATTAACTTTGGAGAAAAACGTGCCAAGGGAGTGCGGTTTACTCCGGAGCAGCTTAAATATGTGAAGGATGCGGCGCAGCTGGTAGAGACTAAGAAGGAAGAGCTGGCCCGGAAAAACAGGGAGATGAACGAGCTTCATACGCTTCTTGCAGGGCAGCGCAAGGCCGCAGTGGTGGTGCAGGGCAGTGCTTATCCGGGTACTACAATCATTATTGGGGATGTTTCCATGATTCTGCAGAGCAATTATCAATATTGCAGATTTGAAAAGGTAGAAGGCGATGTAAAAATGCTTCCTATGTAGGAGCTTACAGAAAAAAGGAGAAGTACTATGGCGTTTGGCTCCATTGAAATAACAACAATCACCAGAGCGCAGGATTATACAGCCATCAAGCAAAACGAGGACAATAAGCCTTTGGTGAACCAGACCAATATTGGGCAGCAGATACAGAAGGATACACAGCAGAGGGCCAGGGAGGTTCGAAGCTCCGATAATTCCGACTGGCAGAATAAGAAGTTTGACGCCAGAGAAAAGGGAAGCGGAGAATACTATGGCGACGGGGGAAGAAACCGTCAAAAAAAGGAAAAGAAACCGGACGGCATGAAGGAAAACGGGTATCGGGGATTTGACATAAAAATTTAAGGGACGGACTGCACAATGAGCGCAATGGAAATATTTCTGCTGATTACAGGCGGAATCATTTTTATAGTGAGTTTTCTTCTTCCGGCGGGCAGAGAGGATACGTCGGAGGAAAATAAGGCCCTTGTGAGAGAAGAGATCAGGGGCTTTGTTGCCGATGAAATGGAAAACATAAAGAACCAGGTGGATGATGTGGCAGAGGAAACTGTGGGATATGCCATGGAGAAAACGAAACGGTCCCTGGAGAGAATAAAAAAAAAAAAAATCAT
>NZ_CALWMU010000060.1:0-11487 GCF_944382095.1 Candidatus Acetatifactor stercoripullorum | reverse complement strand
TTTGGCATTTTTTGAAAGTTGCGGATAACTGGACGCAGCAGATTTATCCGGTGGGGATAATTCTGCGGAAACTCAAGAATCTTAAACATTGAACATTTTGTGTAATAATGATACAATACCCATGTCTATTACAAGCGCGCCTTTTGAAGATTGGGGGATTTTGTACAGATTTTGCAAAAAAACCTTGCGAAATTTGTATAAAATATAAAATTCAAAGGACGTGCTCCAAGTTTTATAAAGAAAAGAGGGATAAAGGTGAAAGGAAAAAAACCGAAGGAAACTGTTGTTAAGGGAAAAGTAAAAAGAAAACGTTTTCTTACCTTTTCCAAAAAGCTGGTAGCGCTTTGCCAGATACCTATGCTGGTGCTGTGCGTTGTAATCACGGTTTACAGTGCCAGAGCGCTCCAGACGGGAATCGAGGGGGAAATTGAGAAATCGCTGCAGATTGTGGCTGCCAGCGTAAACGAGACTTATACAAATCTGTATGAGGGGGATTACAAGAAGGGCCAGAGCGGAAGGGTCACAAAGGGGGATGCGACCATTTCAGGCGACACGCAGCTGATCGACGGCCTGAAGGAAAAGACAGGCTTTGAGGTCTCGCTTTTTTTTGACAATATGAGACTCATCACCACCATCCAGAATGAAAACGGCTCCAGGGTCAATGGAACGGGGATTGCGTCCGAGCAGTATGCCCAAATCAGAGAGGGACAGGTGTTGTTTTTAAAGGATTCTGAGATCAGCGGGCGGGAATATTATGTCTATTATCAGCCTCTGGTCAATTCGGACGGCTCTGTCATCGGAGCGGTGGAAGCCGCCATGGAGGCCTCTGCAGTCAGGGAGCTGATAGACGGACAGATTCTGCAAATGGTGGTCTTTTCTCTGGTTTTTGTGGTCATAGCGGCGGCGCTTGTGATGGTTCTGTCCAGAAGAATGGTTTCCGCCATGCAGAAAATCAAGGGATATCTTGTAAGGATCATGAAGGGAGAGCTGGATGCGCAGCCGGATGCCAGGCTGCTTCAGAAGAAGGACGAGCTGGGAGACATCTACCGGATCTGCGTGCGCTTAAGGCAGGCGTTATATGATATTGTAAACAATATAAAGGAATCCACAGATAATTTAGTCCTTTCCGCAGATAAGCTGACAGATATGGCGCAGACCACCCAGAGCGCCGTGGGCGGCGTTTTAGGAGCCGTGGGAGAAATCGCGTCGGGGGCAAAGACCCAGGCAGAGGGGACGGCAGAAGCAAACGACAATGTGATTAAGATCGGGGAGCAGATTGCCAAAATCACGGAGGAGGTGGATTCCCTTGCAGGATACGCCGGACAGATGAACCAGGCGGAAAAGGAATCTGAAAAAAATATCAATGAGCTGAGCGCATACAACGCGGACACAAGGGATTTTGTCCAGGGAGCGGCAGAGCAGATCACAGCCATGAATAAATCTGTGCAGAGCATTAATGCGGCGGTGGGAATGATACGCTCTATTGCGGAGGAGACGGACCTTTTGTCCTTGAATGCCAGCATCGAGGCCGCCCGTGCGGGAGAATCAGGCAGAGGCTTCGGTGTGGTTGCGGAGCAGATATGCAGGCTGGCAGATCAGTCAAACAGCTCCGCCAGGGAAATTGAGCAGATGGTGGAAGAAATTTTAAAGACCTCTCAGCGGATGGTGGAGATCATGGGGCAGGTTACTTCCAGCATGGAGCGCCAGCAGGAAAAGCTTGAGGATACAAAAAAGCAGTATGCCGCAGTTTCCCGGGGGGTAGAAAATTCCTTTACCCATATAGAAGGGATCAAAAAGAGTATAGATGAGCTGGGAGGCTTCGGGGCAGCCATCCGCACCGCAGTGGGAGGCCTTGCCCAGATATCCGGGCAGACCGCGTCCTTTGCTGGAGACACTATGGAGACGGTACAGGGCGTCAGCGATACCATGGGCGGGCTGGAGGCTTCTTCCAAGGAGCTTACCGGACTTGCGGACCAGCTGAAGGAGAATCTGGTAATTTTCAGAATGTAGCCTGCAGACAAGCTTTTTCCAGTAGAAAAAGGGCAGGACTTAAGTTATAATGTTCTGGACGAGAGAAAGCTTATTTGGAGGATGGCCATGGAACAAAAGAATCAGACACAGCTAGACAGGAGAGAAGAGCGCAGAAAAAGGCGTCAGAGGAACCAGATTGCCGCATACATAGTATTGATTTTAATGATTGCAGCAGTGGCTGCCGGCATTGTGTTTCTGGTGCGCTTTCTTGCCGGGAACAGCAGGCAGAAGGAGGCGGCTGCGGATAATCAGTCCAGGGTGGAGGAAATATTTGCCTCCGAGGAAACCATACAGGTGCAGGAGCCTGCAGAGACTGTGGAGGAGATGAGCGCCGAGCAGAAGCTGGATGAAATCGTAAATGCAGGGATAGAAGTAATGCCCCTGGAGGATAAGGTGGCAGGACTGTTTCTTGTGGAGCCGGAGGCCATCACAGGAGTGTCAGCCGCAGTGCAGGCCGGGGAGGGAACCCAGGAGGCTTTGGCACAATATGCGGTGGGCGGACTGATTTACTTCAGCAAAAATATACAGTCGGGGGAGCAGTTAAGCCAGATGATTGACAACACACTGCTTTATACCAAGTATCCGCTGTTTATTGCTGTGGATGAGGAGGGCGGAAGCGTGGCACGGGTGGCGGACGCCGGACTTGGCCAGACGGTGGATTCCGCCCAGACCATAGGAGAGAGCGGCGATCCCAACAACGCCTATCAGGCGGGAGTTACCATAGGAGGCTATTTGTCGGAGTTTGGCTTTAACCTTGATTTCGCGCCGGTTGCAGATCTGGCAAATGTGGAAAACAGCGTCATGGAGGGCCGCTCCTACGGTTCGGACGCAGCTTCTGTATCCCAGTTTGTGACATCCATGATGCAGGGGCTTTCGGAGCAGAATGTCACTGCGTGTCTGAAGCATTTTCCGGGAATCGGAAGCTCAGTTCAGGATACCCATGACGGACTGGCCGTTACGGACAGAAGCGCAGAGGAATTCAGGGCACAGGAGTTTACCGTGTTCCAGGCCGGAATTGACGCCGGGGCGGAAATGATTATGGTGGGACATGTGGCTGCGCCGTCCTTAACCGGAGACAATACGCCCTGTTCTCTTTCCCAGGCTGTGGTGACGGATATTCTGCGAAATGAGATGAATTATGATGGCGTTATTATCACGGACGCCTTGAACATGTCTGCCATTTCCCAGTATTATTCAGCAGATGAGGCAGCTGTGCTGGCACTCCGGGCCGGCTGCGATATGCTGCTGATGCCGGAGGATTTTGAAACCGCCTATAATGGTGTGCTGCAGGCGGTGCAGGAGGGCACCATTTCCGAGGAGCGTATCAATGATTCCTTAAGAAGGATTTACCGGATCAAGTATGCGGATAAGGTGGTGGAATAGAAAAGAGAATAGAAAAGGGAGAAGAGACAGATGAGCTTTCAGATAATGCAGAATGAGCCATGCCTTATCTATGTGGGAAAAGATGAGCCGGAAGCGGTGAAGATAGCTTCTCAAAATTTGAGGAAGGATATCGGCCGTGTGCTTGGAATTTCAGCAGGTTCCACAGAGGATGGGGGGAAAGCCCACATTTTCATTGAGACTTTAAAGGATTTGAGGGAGGCTTCTCAAAACCGGGCAGAGCTTAAGGTGCTTTTTGATGAGAAAGGAATGGTCAGAAGGGAAGCGTATCTGCTGCAGGTAAAGGAGGGCAGGCTGTTTATTTCCGGCAGCGACAGAAGAGGGACGGTGTACGGAATTTATGAGCTTTGCCGGATGCTTGGAGTTTCTCCCTGGCATTTTTTTGCGGATGTGCCTGTCAGGAAAAGACAGGCGTTTTCGCTGCCGGAGGGATATGAAAAAGCGGACTATCCTTCTGTGGAGTACAGAGGAATTTTTATCAATGACGAGGAGGAGCTGGAGGACTGGGTAAAGGGCCATATGGGGGAGGACACCATCGGGGTGAAAACCTATGAGAAGGTGTTTGAGCTTCTCTTAAGACTGAAGGGAAATTATATCTGGCCTGCCATGCACGTGAATTCCTTTAATGTTAAAAAGGAAAACGGGGCCCTTGCGGAGCGGATGGGTATCGTGGTGGGGACAAGCCACTGTGATATGCTGATGCGCTCCAACAACAGAGAGTGGAAGCCCTGGCTTGCCAAAAAGGGATATGAAAATGTGCTCTATGACTACTCCATTCCGGGAAGAAACAGGGAGATTCTGCAGGAATACTGGCAGGAGAGCGTGGAGCAGAACAAGGATTTTGAGACGTGCTACACGCTTGGCATGAGAGGAATCCATGACTCCGGCTTTGAGACCAGCGCCCTTGTGTATCACACCCCGGAGGAGGAAAAGCAGGCCAAAATACAGCTTTTGTCCCAGATCATCAAGGATCAGAGGAATATTTTGGAAAAGACCCTGGGAAGAGATACCATGATGACCTTTGTGCCCTACAAGGAGGTGCTTCCTCTCTATGACGGAGGGCTTGAGGTGCCGGAGGACATCACTCTGGTATGGTCCAATGACAATTACGGCTACATCCGCCGGTATCCATCCAAAAAGGAGCAGAAAAGAAGCGGGGGAAACGGGATTTATTACCACAATTCCTACTGGGCACCTCCCAGCATGTCCTATGTGTTTTTGTGCTCCATTCCTCTGGCGCATACCAGAAACGAGCTGAAAAAGGCCTATGAACAGGGAATCCGCAAGCTGTGGGTGCTCAACTGCGGCGCCATAAAGCCCTTAGAGCAGGAGATCATGTTCTTTTTGCAGTTTGCCTGGGATATAGGAAAGGAGACGGATTCCACCCGGGATGTGGAGGCCTGGACGGCACAGTGGATTGACGAAAATTTCCAGGGCGGCATAGGAAGGGAAGCGGCGGAGCTTTTAAATGATTTTTCCCAGCTCACCAATGTGAGAAAGCTGGAAAATATGGACACGGACGCTTTTTCCCAGACTGCCTACGGAGACGAGGCGGCGGTGCGCATCCACAGGTACGAGGAGCTGTTTGACCGGGGAAATGCCTTGTATGAGAGACTGGAGGAGGAAGAAAAGGACGCTTTTTTCCAGCTGGTGCTCCTGCGGATTCATGCGGCTTATTTTACCAATCTGCAGTATTATTACGGAGACAGAAGCACTTTATCCTGCACTCAGGGAAAGCTTAAGGCAGCAGCAGAGTATGTGGGGCTTTGCAGAGCCTTTGACGATGCCAGAAGAAAGCTTATTTATTACTATAATAAAAAAATGGCGGGGGGAAAATGGGACGGCATTCTAAATCCGGAGGGATTTCCGCCCCCGAGAGCGGCCATGCTGCCGGCGTGCACTCCTCCCCTTTCCCTGAAGGGAAGAGAAGATGGCAAAAGTCCTATGATTGTCACTGTCTGGAATGAGGGAGAATCCCTTTTGTTTACAAAACCCGGCGTCAAGTGGTTTGAGATCGGAAACGGGACAGATGGAGAATTTGAGTTTGAAATACAGGCGCCGGATTTTGTGCGTCTGCCCGATTTTGCCGGGGAGGGCTTTGCGGAAGCATATCCCGAAGCTGACGGCTCCCGGCACGGCATTTTTATCGTCCGGGGAAGGGCAGAAACAGAAAAAAGGATTCTGGTACAGGTGGATGATGTTAAGGAGGACAGGCAGGGAAGCATTCTTGTGAGGTGTCTGGCAGATGGAAGCTGTGTAGAGATTCCCGTAAGAATTTGCCAGGTTCCCACCCAGTGTAAGAACCTGGAGGAGGACGGCATAGTGTGCGTGGAGGCTGACAGCGCGGCCAGCCCGGACTTTCGGCTGGTCAGACGGCTGGGAAGAGGCTGGGGAAACCTGATGGAGGCCGAAAACTTTGCAGAAAGCACATTGGAGGGACGCACGCCCCTTTCCTATCCCTTTTATGTGACGTCGGCGGGAGAATTTCTGCTGGAAATCCACAGATTTCCTTCCCTTGACTCGGTGGGCCGCATCCGCATCGGCGTGTCGGTT
Source organism: Candidatus Acetatifactor stercoripullorum (assembly GCF_944382095.1). Classification (NCBI taxonomy): domain Bacteria; kingdom Bacillati; phylum Bacillota; class Clostridia; order Lachnospirales; family Lachnospiraceae; genus Acetatifactor; species Candidatus Acetatifactor stercoripullorum. The sequence continues at coordinate 5,502 of NZ_CALWMU010000060.1, read as the reverse complement.
GACGGTTCTTCTATCCAGATCGTGGAATCTGAGAGTACTGACGAGTGGAGAGGAACCTGGAAGCGCAATGTGCTCAACAATGTGGAACGATTGTATCTTAAGCTGCCGTATCTTGAGCCGGGAGAACACCAGATTTCTTTTTATGGGGTGGACAGATACTTTGCCTTTACCCATTTTGTGATTTATACCAGAGAGCGCAGAGAGAATCATTTTGTGGGTATGAAGGGGGAGCAGTCCCTTCCCAGGCGTTGGAATGTGGAAGCATGGTCCAGGGAGTTTTACGGAGAGATTGACCTAAGACCAAGACCCATTGTGTATGCCCAGGTGGAAAAGGAGGAGGATGGACTGGCGGCTGCAGGCCTTGTGAAAAGGGATGCGTATTACGCTGGACAGGTGGAGCCGGAATACTACTTCACTCAGGGCAGTACGGTATTTCAGGAAAGGGATGGAAGCATACAGATCGATGCGGCGTCGGCGCTGGCTTTCAGTCCCTATGCCTTTACCCAGGGAAAACATTGGAAGTATTGCAGCAGCGAATCCTATGGGCGGAGCGGATTTGCCATGTACATCAGACAGCCGGGGCTTGTGTGGGAGGGTACGGAGGAAGCCCCTTCCTTAAATTACAGGGTTCGGTGTGACGGCGGCGTTTACACTTTGTGGCTGCTTGCCAAATTCAACGATAAAGAGGAGGCGTTTCTGGCAGCAGGCGTGGATGGGAAACCTATTTCCCGGGAGCATCTTTACGGTGAAGGCTGTCTTTGGAGGTATGAGGCGGAGCAGATTTACCGGTATGTGCCCCTGTGGCGGCAGCAGCTTTCCTCAGGCGAGCATCTTTTGTCCTTGTATGCTCTTCGCTCCGGTCTGCGTTATGACAGAATTTATCTGACCAGGGGTGAGGAGCTTCCGCCCACGGATTTTTTGTGGCGGCAGGAACAGGCATGGTTCTGATATCAGGGAGCGAGTTTCGCAATTACCTGCTAGAATAAGAATAAAAGAAAAGATAAGAAAGGGCGGAAAATGAAAAAAGAAAGAGATTGGAGCGGCTTACATTTTGGAGTGGATTACTATCCGGAGCACTGGCCCAGGGAGCGCTGGGAGACGGATGTAGCGCTTATGCAGGAAATGGGCATACAGGTAGTGAGGATGGGAGAATTTTCCTGGCACAAGATGGAGCCCAGGGAAGGAGAATATGATTTTGCATGGCTGGATGAGGCTGTTTCCCTGCTTGGCAGATACGGTATTTCCGTGATACTCGGCACGCCTACCGCTGCGCCGCCGGCCTGGCTGGTGAACAAATATCCCGAGATTCTTCCCATGGACAGGCAGGGCAGAAGAAGGGGCTTTGGCGGCAGGCATCATGACTGCCAGTCCAACCCCGTCTACCGCAGGTATGTGGAGGCCCTTGTGACTGCCATGGCTTCGCACTTTGCCGAAAATCCAAATGTGGCAGGCTGGCAGACGGACAATGAGCTTGGCAATTCCCATGGAGACCTGTGTATGTGCCCCTCCTGCCGAAGGAGCTTTCAGGGATGGCTGGAGAAAAAATACGGCACTGTGGAGGCGCTGAATCAGGCATGGGGGACGGCCTTCTGGAGCCAGGAGTACAATTCCTTTGAGGAGGTGTTTACGCCTCTTGTGACGGTTACAGGGGAAAATCCCTCCGCCATGCTGGACTGGAAGTGCTTCTGCTCGGATTTGGTGGTGGAGTTTCAGCAGGTTCAAATTGACATTATAAGAAGGATATGCCCCCGCCACTTTATCACCCACAACTGTATGGGGTTTGCGGATAAGGTGAATTATTTTGATCTGACAAGGCCCCTTGACTTTGCCAGCCATGACCAGTATCCCGGAGGATATTATGGGAAAATGCCCTTTGAGGATAATGTGCGTATGGCGGCCAATCTGGATATGACAAGGAGCTTTAAGGGGCAGTCCTTTTGGATTATGGAGCAGCAGTCCGGCATGACGGGCTGGCAGATCATGGGCAGAAGTCCCGTGCCTGGACAGCTTGCGGCCTGGGCAGCCCAGTCTGTGGCCCACGGGGCGGACTGTGTGGTGTTTTTCAGGTGGAGAAGCTGCTGCATAGGGACGGAGCAGTATTGGCATGGTATTCTGCCCCACAGTGGAAGGCCGGGGAGAAGGTACCAGGAGCTGAAAGACATGATAGGGAAGCTCTCTCCTCATATGGATGCCCTTTGGGGCAGCATTCCCAGGGCACAGGCCGGCATAGTGTTTTCCTACCGTCAGGAATATGCCATTCAGATACAGCCTCAGCATCCTGACCTGAATTATGTGACGCAGCTTTTAAAGTATTATGGAGAGCTGCATAAGAGGAGCATTCCCGTGGATTTTGTGGAGGATACGGGAGAGCTTTCCCGGTATCCGCTGGTGATTGCTCCGCTGCAGTATCTGATGACGAACGCGCTTGCGGAAAAATACTTCTCCTATGTAAGAGAGGGAGGCACTCTGGTGCTGACCATGCGGACAGGCGTGAAGGACGAGCATAACATCTGTATGAGTGACAGGGAGCTGCCCGGTGTGCTGGGCGATCTGTGCGGCATTGAAATACCGGATTATGACTGTCTCAGGGACGTGAATGTGAAGGTTTCCTTTGCGGGAGAGAAGGAGGATGGCGAATTTTTTGCAGAAAAGTGGAGTGATATTATCACCCTTTTGGGAGCGGAAGCCCTGGCCAGCTATGAGGAAGAGTTTTATGCAGGCGCTCCCTGCATCACCCGGAATACCTACGGAAAGGGCGTTGTTTATTATATCGGCACGGAGCCGTCCCAAAAGCTGCTTGAGGCGGTGATGAACCGGGTTCTTGCGGACGCCGGAGTGAGTGGAATCGGCAGCGCAGATGAGGGTGTGGAGCTTAACATTCGTCAGAAGGGACAGAAAAAATGGATATTTGCCATTAATCATACAAACCAGGAGGCAAGGTATCAGATTTCGGACGGCGCGGAATGTAAGCTTGTGTCAGGAGAGAAAGAGGGACTGTTACAGCCCTTTGAGATACATCTGTATCAGAAGGAATAAAGGGGAAGGAAAAAGAGAAGATGGATAAACAAAGCAGGATAGCGGTTTTAATTGACGCAGAGAACGTTTCAAAGAAGTATGCGAAGCTGATTATGGATGAAGTAAACGACGACGGCATTGCCACCTATAAGCGTATCTACGGAGATTTCACAAATGCCAGCGTTTCCGCCTGGCAGGAGAAGGTGCGGGAGTTTGCCCTGACGCCGGTATTTCAATTTAATTATACCAGAGGGAAAAATGCGTCGGATGCGGCCTTGATCATTGACGCCATGGACATTTTGTATTCCGGCAAGGTGGATGGCTTCTGCCTGGTTACCTCCGACAGTGATTTTACCAAGCTTGCCATCAGGCTGCGGGAGGCGGGAATGACAGTGATTGGCATGGGGGAGCAAAAAACGCCCAATTCGCTGGTCTCCGCCTGTGAAAAATTTAAGTATCTGGATCTTTTGTATCAGGAGAACGAGGAAGGGGAAGAGGAGAGCGAAGGCTCTCAGGAGATTTCTCATGAGGAGGATAAGGGAGGCGCAAAGACCTCCGGCGCACAGAAGGCTTCGGCTGGTTCCAGGCATGAGACTAAGGAAGAAGCAAAGGAAGAGGAGTCCTCTTTTGTAACGGCAATCCCGACCATGAAAGAAATCGGCGCCGAAATCAGGTCCATTATAGACCTGAAATCCGGCGACGACGGCTGGGTGGATCTGTCTGAAATCGGCGTTTCCCTCTCCAGGAGAGTTCCCGGGTTTGACCCAAGAAACTATAAATACACCAAGCTCAGCAAGCTGATCAAAGGGTTCGCCTTCGTGGAGACCAAGGAGGTCAGAAACCCCAATAACAAGCTTTTAAAGAGTATTTATGTAAGAATCAGATAGGGCGCCTTAAGAGGCTTCCGCAAGCTTTTTTGCCTCCTCCAGCTTCAGTAACAGAGACTGGGACAAGGACTGTGCTTCTTTGAAAAGTGAGGAAGCCTTCTGGGAGTCTCTCCCTTTTATGGCATCCAGAGCACGGCCGCCTGTTTCGTGCAGCTTTTTGTGGTCTGCTCCGATTTCATTCCACACAGGTGCAAGACGGCTGTTGTCGCTGCGGAAAATCTGATAAAAATGTCCGAATACACATCTGCTGCTGTTTGTCTGTAAGGGCGAAAGCGTCATGGAATCCACCATGTGCTGCAGATTTTCCATCCATGTGGTATGAGCCTGCTTTGCCTTATCTACTGCGTTTTGGAATTCAGAAAGGCTTACCTGTCTGCCTCCAAGGCTCAGGTTTGCATATATATTTTGGATAATACCGGACAAAACATTGTCTATCTGCTCTACCTGCTCGGCGCATTCCGTATTGGAATCGGTGCTTCCTGCCACATGCAGGGCCACGTCGCTTAAGCGCTGGGCTTCATGACTGTTCTGTTCCATGGCGCGGTCAATTTCTTCCGCAGACCTTGTGATAGACCCAATGGCGGTGCTGATACTGTCCACCTCCCCTGCCACATCGTCCAGCATGGAGACATTTTCGGATACGGAAGTGTGCACAAGCTCAAGCTTTTGCCCCATTGCGTCTGTGGAGCTTAAGGATTTTGCCAGGGAGGTTCTGCTTTGGGCGGCGGCCTCCTTTACCTGAGCCATGAAGGAGCGCAGGCTTTCCAGGTATTGCTTGGTGCCGTCTGCCAGACTTCTCACTTCTTCGGCTACAACGGCAAAGCCTCATCCAGAAGAACCTTGCTGTCTGCATTCTTCTTGGCCAGTGCTCTGGCGGTTTCGGTAACCGCATGAAGAGTGTCCGCTGCAGTGGTTACCGAATGGTTCACCTGATTCATGCCGGCGGAGGTTTCCTCGGTTACAGAGACATTTTCCTGACTGATATCCTGCATTTCCCTTGTATATTCTGAAAGCTCCCCTGACACAAAGCGAAGCTGGACGTCGAATTTACTCAGTGTGCTGACGGCTTCCAGCAGTTTTCCGGTCTCCTGGGCAATGTTGTCAAGAGCCGGACATTCCGGTTTTATTGCGGTCCCCTTTTTCTTCATTTTCAGCATGATATATCATCCCTTCTTTCTTTTTGCAGTTCCCATTATAGAAACAAAAGATTAAAACAATATTAGAATGAAATCATTTTTTAAAATATAAGCTTTTATGAATGAATTATGCAGCAAGATTTATATTATTTATTTCTGGCCAGAAGTACAGACGACGACCGGAATATGAATGTGTGGAAGGAAATAAAAAACAGCTCTGAAAAATCAGGACTGTCTAAAAAGAGAGCGCGAGACGGGAATCGAACCCGCGACCCCCTCCTTGGCAAGGAGGTGCTCCACCGCTGAGCCACTCGCGCATATCAATATGTTTTTCCTACGAACAAACAACAGTATACTATACGAAAATAAAGTTGTCAACAGGAAAGAAACTTGAGTTTCCGCAGAATTATCTCCACCAGGCAAATCTGCCGTATCCTGTTATCCACAACTTTCAAAAAATGCCA